>QHOW01000114.1 GCA_003219435.1 Verrucomicrobiota bacterium
GGACGCTCCAGGTCGTTTATGAAGGTTTGATCACCGAACTGTTGAACTGCGTAAGAGACACCGGGAATTTCTCGGGAATCCTGCCAGCGCGAATACGCCCATTCCGTTGGCACGGCAAAAGCGGGCTTCAATAGCAAGATCGACAACTGCTCGTGGAATTTTAGTGGCGTGACCAGTTCGCCTCGTCCGCGACAGGTGGCGGCGGACTGGAAAATGAAAAATGGAACGTCTGACCCAATTGTTTCCCCCATTTTCGCTAGCGCTTCACGCGGCAAATTTATCTCGAACAGTTTGTTGAGCGCGAGCAGCACCGAAGCGGCATCGCTGCTCCCGCCGCCTAATCCCGCGCCATGTGGAATTTTCTTTTTGAGTTCAATTGAAATCGCGGGTTTAGCCTTTGTCGCCGCAAAGAAAGCTCTCACTGCACGAACGGCGAGATTGTCCTCGCCCTGCGGCACCGATGGGTCATCGCATCGAAACTCGATTCCCTCTTTGGCATCGTCCTTATCGATCTTAATCTCGTCGCAAAGCGAAATCGGCGCGATAAGGGTCTCGATTTCGTGAAAACCATCGTCGCGCCGGCCCAAAATCTTCAGGGACAAATTGATCTTCGCGGGAGCGAAAACTTGCATATCTGTCATGTCGAGCATATTCGAGACATCCCGGGATGCCAGCCAAAGGTAACGCCGCGGGATTCCTCGACTTCGCTGGGAATGACAAGAATCGCTGACAAGATCATCGTCGCGCTGGATGTCGCGACAAAAGAAAAGGCGCTCGATCTCGTAGAGGAACTGCGCGGCCAAATCTCGTTTTTCAAAATCGGCCTGCAACTTTATACCGCCGAAGGCCCAGAGATCGTCCGCGCCGTTCGCGCGATTGGCGCGAATGTCTTCCTCGATCTTAAACTGCACGACATCCCCAATACAGTTGCAAGGGCTGTGGAATCGGCCGCTCAACTTAAAATACAGATGCTGACGATCCATCTATCCGGCGGCGAAGCCATGATTCAAGCCGCTGTTTCGGAAAAGCCGCAGGATCTTTTACTGCTCGGCGTCACCGTGTTGACGAGCATCGACGAAGAAACGCTTCGGCAAATGGGAATTCCCGACAAGATCGAGAATCACGTTTTGCGACTGGCGAAATTGGGAGTCAAAAACGGAATCGATGGGATTGTCGCCAGCCCACACGAAATCACCACGCTTCGTCGCGAATTCGGCGACAGAATCAAAATCGTTGTGCCGGGAATTCGCCCCGGCGGTTCAGAATCTGCCGATCAGAAACGAGTCATGACTCCTCGTGAAGCGATCCATGCAGGCGCAGATTATATGGTAATTGGGCGACCGATCATCGCGCAGTCCAGCCCGCGCGAAGCCGTGAGCAAAATCTTACAAGAATTAAACGTCTAGCACGAGATGTCGATCTTCGCTGCGCTCGACGTTTATCACGACATCGCTCCCCGCTCGGCGGCGATGAACATGGCGATTGATGAAGCGCTGCTCGAAAGCGCCAGGGTTCCATCGGTTCGTTTCTATCGATGGCAGTCTCCTGCTCTATCGTTTGGATATTTTGGAAGATTTGCCGATGTCGCTGATTACGCGGATGAACGCGATTTAGTCCGGCGATGGACCGGCGGCGGAATTGTTTTTCACGGCGAAGACCTCACTTACTCCATTGTGATTCCGGCAAACGATCCGGTCTTCGCTGAATCATCGACTTTCATCTACGAGAAGATTCACTGCGCTTTGGTCGCTGCGTTGAGCGGAATGGGTAAGTGCGCAATTGTAGCCGGGGGCGTTGACCCCGGGAGCGTTGCGGTTGCGATGCGAACCGCCGTCAGCGCCAGCGGCTACAGGTGTTTCGCAAATCCAGTCCGCGCCGACGTGATGTTGAATCACCGCAAGGTCGCCGGTGCAGCGCAACGCCGGACGCGCGCCGGCTTATTGCAGCAAGGCAGCATCCAAGGAGTCGCTCTCGGAAATGGTTTGGCCGAACGATTCGCACAGGCGTTATCGGCAAATTGCAGCGAGCGCAGAATCAACCAGGAAATTTTCAATCGCGCGCGGGAACTCGCTCAGTGCAAATACGGAACCGAAAGTTGGTTGCGGAAACGCTGAGAAGGTTCTGGCGGGGGCGCCAGAACTAGCGCACGAGGGCGCCCGTGCTCCGTGGAAAATTTACGCACGTGTTGTTTTGACAACCTGTTAGCCGCCCCACTATTCTGCGCGTGTGGAACTCTTCGCCAGCCCACGCCCGAGCACGACTGGTCCCGCGGTTGCGAGGGCCAGCGGCTCTCCGGCACGTTCCCTGGCGGAGGTGGCGAAATTGGTTCAGCCGCATCTTGAGGAGGTGGAGGTGCGTATTGCACAACAAGCGGCCGCCTTTGATCCCGACATCGAAGGCTATGTGACCTACGCCATTGGCGGCTGCGGGAAGCGTTTGCGCCCGCTCGTCGCCCTCCTGGCTGGCGGTGCGACCGGGGAAATCAATTCGAGACACGTCGATCTTGCCGTGATTGTCGAACTCATCCACATCGCCACGCTGGTGCACGACGACGTTCTGGACGAGGCCGAGCGCCGTCGGGGGCAGCCCACTCTGAACGCGCGCTGGGGTAATTCGCTCAGCGTTCTCTTGGGCGACTGTCTTTTCGCGCATGCGCTGAATCTCTCGACAAGTTTTGAAAATGCGGAGGTCAGTCGCGCAATTGCCCGGGCGGCGCGTGAAATCTGTTCCGGAGAAATGATCCAAACGCAGCGCCGCTTCGATCTCACGCTGCAGGTCGAAGATTACTTGCGGATCGTACAGAAGAAGACCGGGTCGCTTTTTGCCGCGGCGGCGGAATTAGCAGCCCTCATCAGCGAGGCCGATTCGAGTGTGATCGAAGCCTTCAAGAACTTCGGAATTCGAGTCGGCACGGCGTATCAAATTTACGATGATTGCGTTGATCTCGCCGGCAGCGAGAGAACGACCGGCAAAACGCTGGGCACAGATCTGCGCAAGGGTAAATTTACTCTCCCCGTGTTGATCTTTTTGCGATCTGCTTCTGATTTCGAACGGGAACGTTGCTGCCGACTGGTGCTTGAGGAAAGAATCGAAGAGATGACCGAACTTCTGAGGATCGCCACCACCAACGGCGCGATCAACGAATCAATCGCAGCGGGCAGCGATTTGATTCGCGAAGCGCAAAGCACGCTCGACGGCGTCTTTTCGAATCGCTACGCGGATGCATTGTTTTCCCTCGGCGATGCCTTGTGCGAAATGTTCGATCAACTTCGCGTGTGATGTCGCGGCGCTGAGACCGCTCCCACATTAAATGTCGCAGCTTAAAATCCGCGAAATGCCGCGGGAAGAGCGGCCACGTGAGAAACTCGCTGCCCGCGGCGCGTCAGCTCTATCCGATCCGGAGTTAATCGCGATCTTGCTCCGCACGGGAGTTCCGGGCGCCAACGCGATCGAAGTCGCGCGCGAGTTATTGAAGGAATACGGTTCGCTGCGCGGCCTCAGTCGCTGCGGCGTGCATGAATTGAAGAAAATCCCCGGCATTGGACCTGCAAAAGCCGTGCAGCTCGCTGCGGCCTTTGATTTAGGAGATCGTCTGGCGCGCGAGACGTTATCGAAACAAAAGATCGATTCGCCCGAACTCGTGAACGAACTCATCGGCGCGGAGATGCGGCGACTGCGCACCGAATCATTACGCGTGATTTTACTCGATACGCGTTATCGCTTGATTCGAGTCCACCCAATCCAGGAAGTCTCGATTGGAGGCGTCAACGAAAGCATCGCACATCCGCGCGACATATTTCGGCCCGCTGTCATTTCCTCGGCCTACGCCGTCATCGTCGTGCATAATCATCCGTCCGGCGACGCGTCGCCGAGCCAGACGGACCACAGCCTGACGAGACGGTTGGCCGAAGCCGCCGAGCTTCTGCAAATCAAACTACTCGATCACATCATCATCGGCGCACCCTCGGATGGAAGTCCCGGTTATTTCAGTTTCAAGGAAGCAGGCGGGTTGTGAGTCGAGCGACTGTGCAAAGCCTGCGAGAATGGTGTGGAAGGCAAGGGGGCAACCTGCCGGCTCGGGCGAGTAGCACGCTCGCGCTCCCCTTCTCTTCAGCAACTTCGCAATCGTTTTGAAACGCGTGTCGCATCTGCGCAGGGGAGCGCGACCATTCTGGTCACTCTGGCTGGCATGTTACCAGCCAGCGCTTTAGACATTGGCTATGAGCGGCGCGAAGATTCACCCAACCGCCCTTCTCGATGCAGGTGCACGCCTCGGCGACGATGTCGAGATCGGTCCGTTTTCGATAATCGGACCAGAAGTGGTGATCGGCGACGATACGATCGTGCAATCACATGTCGTGATTGAGGGAGAAGTCGCCATCGGCACTCGTAATTTCATTGGACACGGCGCCGTTATTGGCGCGCCGCCGCAGGACGTTTCGTTCACGCCGGAACGAAAAACGAGGGTCGAGATTGGCAATGACAACGTCATTCGCGAGTACTGCACGATCCATCGCGGCAGCGCGGAGGGGAGCGCGACCAAAATCGGGGACAAAAATTTTCTGATGGCCGGCGCCCATCTCGGTCACAATTGCACGATCGGAAACAACGTGATCATCGCCAACAACTGTTTGCTCGGTGGTCACGTTCGCGTGGATGATGGAGCATTTCTCGGCGGTGGCGGTGTCTTTCATCAGCACATGCGGATCGGGCGACTCGCGCTCACCCAAGGAGCCTCTGGTTTCAGCAAAGATATCCCACCATTCCTAATCGCGGCCGAAATAAACTATGTCTTTGGTGTGAACATAATCGGTCTCCGGCGCGCTGGTTTTAGCGGGCGAGATCGAGATGAAATCAAGGCCGCATTCAAATTGCTTTATACCAGTGGGCTAAACATTTCGCAGGCGCTCGAAAAAGCCGCTACGATGGAATTCGGCGCACCGGCGCGGGAATTTTTCGCGTTTGTCGCAGCAGCGGGAAAGCGCGGGATTTGCCCGTTGAAACGAGGCGGCATATCGGAAGAATTGTAGGGCAGGCGCTGCGTCTGCAACCAGCATGCATCGCCAACCGAAGCGGTTGGCCTATAATCTCGGATTCAACCCGAGCAGCGCGAGCATGCGGCCGGTTTTTCCTTTTTCAGCGCGGTAGGAGTAATAACGATCCAGATCGCAAGCCGTACAGACGCCGCTGTCGTGGATTTTGAGCACGCCTTGCGCTCGACATTGTCCGATAATTTCCGCCGCGAAATCGATCTCGTAAAGAGGCGGCCGAATACATGGGCTGAGTTGAACGATTAGTTCGGCCGGCTCTGATCCGAAGCGTTCCACCATCTGGGTGATTGCATTGGTGGCGACGCCTAGTTCAGTGCCCTTGCGACCAGAATGAACGAGCCCGACCGCGGGCGTATTTGGATCGACAAGATAAATTGCGCAACAGTCGGCGACATGAATGCCGAGCGCGATCCGCCGCTGATTTGTGATGAAACCATCGCACCCGGCGAAATGTTTGCTCGACTCGACCGGTCGATCGACAATTGCAACCTTGTTCCCGTGAATTTGTTGAGCCGTGAGCAGCGGCCAATCGCCGACGCCGATTGCGCGACGAATTTCGCGATGAGCTGCATCAAGTCGCCTGAGTGCTTCGGCTTTGTCATGCGAGACATCGATGCCTCTGATTCGTTGAGTGAAGACGTGCCGGCAAACTCCGCTCGCATCGATTGCGGGAAATTGCTCGACGGGAAATCTTTCTGCAGGCACAAGATCGAGCGCCTTGAACACGATCCGTCGCCCCGCTATTTCGATGATGTGCGGGAACGTTTGCTCGTGGTTGTTGTCCCACTACCGGTATCGTAGACCTTCGATTTCGTCGCGCGTGGCGCCAGACTGGCAAATGACTCGCTGTAGGTGCTCTGCGCGCCGGTAGCACGGTCGAATTCCGCCAGGGACGAGTTATAGCCAAAGAGCGCCTGCAACTGCGTCGATTGCGCCGTGAGCAACTGGACTTGAGCATTCAGCACGTCCAACTGCACCCCTGCGCCAGCGTCGAGCCGCGCCTTGGCCAGGCGTAGCGCTTCCTCGGCTTGCTCCACATTTTTCTCCTGGCTCTTAAGCAGCTCGCGGTTCTGCTGCAAATTTGAATACGCGGTCTGCACTTCCAGCTCAACCTGCCGAACGTCATCGTCATAGGTGATTTGGGCCTCCGAAAGGAGTGCGCGCTGTTGTATGACCTGGCCAGCGATCTGACCGCTGTCCCAAATTGGCATGCTGCCCTGCACCTGCGCGATCCAACCTTTTGAAATATCGTGCCAACTGGAGTTGACCGGCGAACTCACCCACTCCCCGCCCCCGGTTGTAGTGATACTCGGGAGCCACTGGCCCGCGGTCGCGCGGACTCGCTCCTTCTGGTTCAAGACGTTTGCCCGCGCCTGTTTGAGAAATGGGCGGCGCTGTTTTCCAAGCTCGATTGCATCGACCAGCGCGATGTTGCGCGGGATGTAAGGCATTTCGCCAACAACTTCGAGCGGGGGATTTTCGCCGCGCAGCGGGTTAAAATCGAGTCCGATAGTCTTCGCCAATTGCAGCTGTGCGATCCGATAATTGTTTTGCGCGGTGATCAGTTGCGGAATCTGATTGTAGAGAGCGACTTCCGCCTGCAGTACATTGAACCGCGGGACAGTTCCGGCTTCGAACCGATTTTGCTGGTCTTTCAGCTGGCTCTCCAGAAGATGCACCGATTGCTCCTGCACTTTGATGAGCTCTCGAT
>QHOW01000115.1 GCA_003219435.1 Verrucomicrobiota bacterium
AGCGCACAGTAGAATGGATTTTGACGGGGAATGAAAGCGACTGGGATATAATTGCGCCGCGCCGAGGAGTCGGGGGTGTCAAAGCCACCGTAATTGCTCGTCCAATTCGCGTCCCAGGAGCTCTTGTGGTTAGGCACCGGATTATTGCCCGCGGCTTGTTCTCCAATCCAAAACACCGTCGTCACAATATTCGTTTTCCAGGGAAAACGCTGTGTCGCAGGGCGGGAACTTGTCGGTATAAAAACTTGCGGCTCCACTTTCAGCAGCGCCTGCTCCCGCAGCCTCATCGCGTATTTGGCAAAATCGGCCGCCGTCGCGTATGGCGAAGTGGATTGTTCGTCGGCTTGGGTCGCGCCGGCTATTGTTAGACTGAAACAGGCAGCTAAAAGTCTCTTCATTTGGAAGTTGCCGCCACCTCTTATCCGATCACTTGGCTTTAGGCAAGGCAAATTTTTCGGCATAGCAATCGCCACGAATTGCGATGATGTAAAAATTCAACCGCGACTCAGCACGGTCTCGCGGCTGAATTGTCGATCGTCGGTCTTGGGATAATCCAGCGTGAAATGCAAACCACGGCTCTCTTTTCGACTCAACGCCGAATCAACGATCAAGGCAGCCGCCGTTACCAGGTTACGCAACTCCAGTAGGTCCACGGATACTTTAAAATTCCAATAAAACTCGCCAATTTCGCGCTGCAGATTGCGCAACCGCGCACTGGCGCGCTGCAGTCGCTTGTCGGTACGCACAATCCCTACGTAATCCCACATCAGGCGTCTGATTTCGTCCCAATTATGATAAATCACCACCAGTTCATCTACGTCCTGCACATTTCCCGATTTCCATTTCGGCAAAGGAATTTCTTGTTTTGAACCCACCGGCGAACGCAGGCAGGCCGTTGCCGCGCGATGCGCCATAACCAGGCCTTCCAGGAGCGAGTTGCTCGCGAGACGATTTGCTCCATGCAGTCCGGTGCACGCAACCTCGCCGATCGCATACAGTCCTCGCAAACTTGTCGCACCGTTTGCATCTGTTTTGATTCCGCCACACTGATAATGCGCTGCCGGCACGACGGGAATCGGTTGCTTCGACATGTCGATGCCGAATCGCAAGCACGTCTCATAAATGTGCGGGAAACGCTCCCGAATGAATTCCGGCGCCTTATGCGTGATATCCAGAAACACGCATTTCGCGCCCGAGCGTTTGATCTCCGCATCGATCGCACGCGCAACGATGTCGCGCGGAGCGAGAGAGCCGCGCGTATCGTAGCGCTTCATGAAATCTTCGCCTCGGCTGTTGCGCAAGATTCCGCCTTCACCACGTACAGCTTCCGAAATCAGAAAGGATTTCGCCTGTGCATGAAAAAGGCACGTAGGATGAAATTGAATGAACTCCATGTTTACGATCTGGGCTCCCACTCGCCAGGCCATCGCCACACCGTCTCCGGTCGCGATGTCAGGATTGCTTGTGTACAAATAAACTTTCCCGCAGCCGCCGGTCGCGAGCACGATCCGATCCGAACGGAGCGTTTCTATCTCTCCGGTTTTTTCATCCAGGACATAGACGCCCAGACACCGATCTTCTACTGCAAACCCGAGCTTGGCTGCCGTGATCAAATCAACCGCCATGTGATTTTCTAAAAGCTCGACCTGCGGCCGCCGGCCGATCTCGTGCAGCAAAGTCTCCTCGATCTCCTTTCCGGTTACATCCCGCACGTGCAGAACGCGACGCTTCGAATGACCGCCTTCTTTGCCCAGATCAAGCTCACGATGCCCGGAGACTTCGCGCTCATCGAAGTGCAATCCCAGTTCGATCAGGTCGCGAATGCGCTCCGGACCCTCAGTGACAATCCTGCGCACGATTGCTTCGTCGCAAAGTCCGGCGCCTGCCTCGATCGTGTCGCGCACGTGCAGCTCGAATGAATCTTCGTCGCTGGTCACACACGCGATTCCACCCTGAGCCCAGGCAGTGTTTGTGTCGGCGCCTTTGCGTTTCGTGATTACGGCAACCGAACCATGTGTCGCAGCTTTCAGTGCGAAGCTCAGACCGGCTATACCGCTGCCGATTACAACGAAATCGTATTCCTTCATGGCAATCGGATATTGTCGATCAATCGAGTCTTGCCAAAGAGCACGGCCAGCGCGAGCAGCGAGTTCGGTCTGACCATTTCAACCGGTTGTAAAGTTTCCGCATCGACAAGCTCCACATAGTCGATGTCGGCCAGCTGCACTTCGCTGATCACTTTGCGCGCCAGATCCACAACGTCGCTCGCGGATCTTTTATTGGCACTTGCAGCGGCCAGCAACGCCTTGTGCAACACTGCTGCCTGCTTCCGTTCCTCCAAATTCAAATACCGATTGCGCGAACTGCACGCCAGCCCGTCGTCTTCGCGAACAGTTGGCACAGCAATAATGTCGATCTTGAAATTGAGATCGCGCACCATCCGTCGAACGATTGCCAGTTGCTGAAAATCCTTTTCGCCAAAGGTCGCCACCTCCGGCGCAAGAATATTAAAAAGCTTCGCGACGACTGTGCATACGCCGCGGAAATGTCCGGGCCGAGATTTGCCCTCGAGCACACTCGATAACGAAGCTTCCTCTACATAAGCTGAGCGGTCCTCAAAATAAAGCTCCCTGGCCGCTGGCCGGAATAAAAGATCAACACCTGCATTTCGGCAAAATTCTTCATCGGCTTTTTCGGGACGAGGGTACTGTTCGTAATCGCTGCCCGGCACAAACTGAAGCGGATTCACAAAGATACTCACGGCCACTTCGCCGTTGGGTCCGGCCCGCTCACGCGCAACTCGAATCAATTCCAGATGCGCTTTGTGTAGAGCTCCCATCGTCGGCACAAGCACCCTCGGTTTGGAGCGCTGTCGCGATTGAGCCTCCGCGATCGTGGTCACGATTTTCACGCAACGATTATCACTCAATCGCCTGGCGCGCGCGAATCTCCCACTTCAATTCAAAGGAAAAGAATAAACAAACCAGCGATCATCAGCGCGAGCATCCAGAACACATCCACGTTGAACCATGCACGGCGCAAGATGCCGACCCCGAGTCTTTCATAAACCAGGATTGCGACAACGGCCGTTACCAGAAGATAGCCCAGAGTATGGACTGCAATTGCACTTATCAGGAGAGAAGGGGCGCTGAAGCTAGCGAATTCGAGCCCGTGGGTCGGGTGCATGTGAACAGCCATCGCACCACCTTGTGGGGCAAGCGTCTGCGGAGGTGATTTAAGAAATAACGGAATTAGCATCAAACCCGCGCCATGGGCCGATGCCATCACAAAAGACCAAAGAGTCAAATCGCCGAACCCCACGCGCATGCCTACCCAGTTCGGGTGACGTGAGCGAAAAAGGCGATACAATCCAAAAGCAAATAGGATCGCGGCGGCGACAATTTTTAAAGCGAATGGTGGAACGCTAATCCGCGCCAGGAGAACCGCCGCGATGATAATTCCAATGGAAAGCGCGTGCCCGAGAGCGATCGGTGGCAGCGCACGAAGGACTGCTGCACGCTTCTGTTCCTGCAACCCCAGCCCAACAGCGAACAACCATCCCATCGCGGGATTGATCCCGTGAAAAGCGCCGAGCCCGAAGAGCGTCAGCCACGGCCAGAGCCCGTTCACGGAAAACAGAAGGAATCGCTCGAGGAATCGCCGCCTTCGAGGCGGATCTGGTGAACGCGATAATCGCTGCTCTCGAGCAAAAACCTTTCATCGAAGGTGATGCCGCCTTCCTGGTCGGCGTCAAGCTTGACCATCCAACTGCCGACGCCGTCGGGATAGAATTGCTCGTCCCATGCAGCGTAAAGTGAATTTGTGAAATAGATCCGCTTACCATCGCGGCTGACTTCCACCATTTGCGGCCCGCCAGCCAACGGCTGCTTCGGATTCTTTGGGTGGGGCGTTCGGTTAGCAATCCCGCCAATCCGCACCGAACCAGTCTTTTTTGGACTGAATGGATCGGATACGTCGTACTGCAAGAACTCCCCTGTTCCCCAGCAGGAAACATAGAGGAATTTGTCGTCCAGCGATAAATTGATGTCCGACACAAGTGGCGGCACCGCTTTAAAATCTTTTAGCATTGGCGGCAGGTTCGTTGCGTCGGCGGGTTCGGCTGGAATTTCGATCACCTTCTTCAGATCCCACGTTCCGTTATTGCGATGCCAGAGCCAAATGGAGGCGGACAAATCCTTGAGCGAAACGACGACGCCGACAAAACCGTACGCTTTCGTCGGATTATGTGCAGGGCGCATCTCGAGGACCATTTGCTGCTCGTTGCCCAAATCGAGTGCCTGCACGTGGCGACGGCGGCGCAGGTCCCAAATGTGCATTTGATGTCCGTATTTACCGCCGAGGAGCAGGTCGGGTTGCAGCCCGCTTTCGATCATGTTCGGCGTACCCCATTCGCTGGTCAGCAGCGTGTCGAACCCCAGATGCCACCAAAAATCATAATGCAAGAATTGCGGTCCCCGGTTCATCTCCCACTGACCCAGAATGTCGAACGTTTCGCAATCGAGCATGAAGATGCCTCCCGGGCCGTCGCCATTGGGCGCCCCAAGAGCGCTGACGTAAATGGCTTCCGGCCCACAGTGGATCGTGTGTGGACGCGAATAATTAGAGCGCGCAAAAATCTCTTCCGGCTCGATCACTTTGACCACCTTCGGTCTTCGCGGATTGGGCTTTGTGTCGATGATATGCATGCGCGACGAGCGCAACCCAGGCACAACCAGGTACCGGCGCTCGACGTGCGGATGGGGCGCATACGGGCAAAGGGCCGAACTGCACGCATTCCAACCGAAATGATGCAGCTCGTCGCCAAACTCCGGCATCTTGACCTCGCCGACGCGCTGGCCGTAGGTGCTCGACTCGGGATCAACATCGACAACTAACAGCGCATCGTTAAGCTCGCTGCCGGGGGAATTGAGGGCCGCCACAAATGCATGCTTCTCCGGCGGGGCCTGCATCGCCAATCGCGGCGATGGGTAAAACGTCGGATCTGGCTTCAAGAGCGGCATAAATTCCTTTCCGTTCTGCGGTTCACTTCATTACGTCTCCGCTGGCGAAATTTCAAGCTATCGTTCAAGCTGATTCCAAGCGGCAGACAAAGTCAATCAACTTGAATTTCATTCGAGCCAAATGGCTTGGCGCGCGACCCGAAATCTCCTATGTCCGAAATTTTGCCAGCCGGCGCGCACGGCGAGTTTGCGCATTTCTGAAAACGAAAATGCGCGCTCGGCTGAAAGCCGCGCGTCGTAGCATGTCATCGGTTCGCGAAAAATGAGCGCGGTCAAAAGATATACCCCAGCCGTGGCCAGAAATCCGCGCCGCAAATCGGAAACCAGAACGAAATCCCGGGATGATTCGCGGCAGCGCCACAGAACTCTCACGGCGTCTTCGTCGCTAAAATGATGGAGCACGAGCGTGCAAAGAGCGATGTCATAGGCTTCGGCGGGACTCCAATCGAGAATGTTTGTTCCGCGGTAGGAAATTTCAGGATAAGCGGCGCTCAACTTCCTCGCGATCTCCAGGGTGGCGGATTGTCGATCTAACGCATCAATCTCAACTTTCGCGCCAATTTTTCGTGCATAATCAACAACTAATCGCGGAATGTCGCCTGATCCGGTGGCAAGATCGACAATGCGCATATTGTCGCCCGGCTTGATCCAGCGGCGCACAAAATGGCGGATCAGTCGATAACTGCCGAACCAGCGATTGAGCTGGCGAATGCGTTTTAGATCAGGTTCTAACTCGGCCGAATCCGGCTGCGGCCGATCCATCATTTCCAAGACAGCAGGATCAAATAGCCGCTTCATCTAATACTGTCCCGACTTGTCGGGATGACCGTGGCACTGATTCGTCCGACGCTCATAGAGCGCCGCTACAACGAAAGAAACTTTTCCCACGATTCCGGGAACGCCGTGGTCTCGATTTCGCTGGCAATTCGGCCCTCAAATTCGGGCGTAAAAATCGTGCTTGTCCCGTAAACCATGATCACGTCTTCCGACCCTTCTACGCGAATGGCGTGCGCGACCCCGGGTGGAACGACCACTCCCACGTTGTTGTTGCTGTGATGATTGTCGCCATCGATGAAGAAGCGCATAATGCGCTTGGAAAAACCGGCACGCACATCGCACAAAATCATCTCCACGCGTCCCTGGAGAAAAAACATGACGTCCCATTGCTCATCATCGTAACGACGTAGCGAATAATTTTGCGGCCCGCGCATGAACAAGCGTCGCAGCCATTTCTCGGCGGTCGTATCGGACGGAATGCTCGGCGGATGCACATGAAATCCTT
>QHOW01000116.1 GCA_003219435.1 Verrucomicrobiota bacterium
CTCAGTGCGCGCGTCGCAATTGCAACAGGGAAAATCCGGCTTCACCGCGAAACGCTCGATCTGATTTCAAATGAGCAAATCGCGAAGGGCAACGTCTTTGCGACCGCTTGCGTCGCTGCCATTCAAGCTGCGAAGCAGACTGCGCACCTCATTCCGCTTTGCCACACACTGCCACTGGGCGAAGTCAAGGTGGAGATTGTCATGTCAAACGATCACGCTGAAGTAAAATGCACCGCACGGACTGTCGCGCAGACGGGCGTCGAGATGGAAGCACTCACCGGCGTCACGGTCGCGTTGCTCACGATCTACGACATGTGCAAGGCTGTGGACCACAACATGGTCATCAGCGATGTGCATTTGCTCGAAAAGAGGAAGCAAGCCGTACGTTCCGTGAAGAGTGGAGTAATGGAGTAATGAAAAAGAAACAGCACCCCAGCACTCCATCACTCCAACACTCCAATCACATAGCCGTTGGCATCATCACAATCTCGGATCGGGCGAGCGCTGGTCAATACGAAGACCTTGGCGGGCCCGTGCTGAAGGAAGCGGCGCAGAAAAATGGCTGGCAGGTCCTCTCCGAAGCCATTGTTCCAGACGATGCAGAGCGCATTCAGGAAACGATTCGGTCGTTTTCTCAACAAGGTTGCGCCTTGATTCTGACTACTGGCGGAACCGGCATCGGCCCGCGCGACGTCACGCCGGAGGCAATTCGCGCCGTTATGCGCGTGGAGATTCCCGGATTCGGCGAAGTGATGCGCGCGGAATCCATGAAGATCACGCCCAATTCAATCTTATCGCGCAGTCTGGCGGCGATTGTCGACCTGTCTCTTGTCATCGCGCTTCCCGGAAAACCGAGCGCTGCCGCGGAGTGTTTCGGCTTTGTTTCTGGCGCGATTCCACATGCCGTCGCGCTCGCGCAACGCAAGCCAACATCGTGCTGAAACGTGTAGCCGCCGCTTGTGGGGGAGGGCTTCCCACAGCGAAGCAGCTACAACTTAGTCGGGATATGTGAGCAGTCGCATCAATTGCCTGCCGTAGTCTGTGAGATGGGCGTTTGCGCCGTGACCGGAAATTTCGTCGCGCGTCAAATACGAAAAGTCGATCGAGCTTTTCTCGATGTAACTAAGCTCCGGCTGTGTCACGCTTTTGTCACTTCGTTCAATTTTCAGAGGCAGACCGGAGCGTGCAAAAGAAACTTCCCACGAAGATTTGGGATTCCGAGTGCCCGCCGTGAGCATCCAGGAATACAGTTTTGGCAATTCGAAATGCCGCGATTTAGGCAGGGTCACCTTGTAAGATATCTCCTCGTCTCTGAGAAACTCGGGAATAGTGAGTGAGGGATTTTTGCGGAGGGCGAGATAGAGCCGCGCGATATCGAGACCGGCGAGGTTCAAGCCATTGTAGAGGCCATTGTAATTGGGATCGTCTTTGAAAAATGTGTCGTGCCACGACTCAAACCGGTGGCTTAGCAACAAATTCAATTCGAGATGCAGGTGTGCGCGCTCGCGATTGACTCCCTTGCCGGTGTAACCCATCACCGCGATCGGCTTACCTTTTTGGACTGCCTGCCCTGGCTTCACCGTAATCGTGCTCAAGTGCCCGTATAAACTGTAATAGTTCGCTCCGCCCCAGCGGTGCTCGATCACGACGTAGCAGCCGTAGTTTGAATGGCCGGGCATGAGATTCGTGTGCACGATTTTGCCGTCGGCGATCGCACGAACTTGATCGAGCGGTTCGCCATTTGCATCTCGATGCACTGGTTTGATGTCGATTCCTTCATGAAAGCGGGTATAAACGATGCCGACCGATGTCTCGGTGGGATCGCGCACAAAACCATATTGGCCACCTTCCCACGGCATGGATTGGGCGCCTTTGTAATTGCGCTCTACGTATTGATAAAATGCGGGGCCGCCGCCTGAAAAAAGAGCGTCGTTGTCCGTCGGCAGGACGAGGTCGATAATCGTTCGATCTGTCTGGGCCATCACTGAGAAAGGAAAAAGAATGGCGACCAGAAGGGCCGGAGCGAATAATCGCATGACCGATTATCGTTTGCGTTGACCGATCAAACGCCAGTCCTTTTTCATCAGCTCGATGTCTGTTCCGGTCAGTCCAGAAGGAACGTAGATTTTTCCGTCAGAGACGCGCTTGTCGATTTCGAGTTCGGTAATCGGGCGGCCATTAATAAATACAAAGAGGAAACTGCCCCGGCGCTCAATGCTTAAGGCATCGAGCGCAATCCTTCCGTGTTCATCAAGTTGAAATAGCGCACCGTATGTCCCGTTGGCTGCCGCGTAAGGATAAAACGCGAGGACGTCCTGCTCCGAGATACGAGGCAATTTTTCGATGGCCACGTCTTTTCCAGAGACTTGGGCGCGAACAGACGTCGCGAACACGGCTGTGTCTTGTTGATTCGCCTGTGCATGGACCCGGAACATGCAATGGCGTTGTTTTGCAATGCCCGTGGGCAGCGCGAACAGGGCGCAAAAAAAGGCGAATGCACCGAGAGTTTTCATGTCAATTTGATAAAGGGTTTGACAGAATTTGCAACGTTTGCTGTTTAAGCCGCTTATGAGGCGACGTATTATTTTCCTCCTCGCCGTATTTGCGATTGCCGGTCGCGTCTTCGGTCAGGATGCCGCGCCTACGGCAACACCGCGCAGAGGGTGGCTGGGCCGCCTTCTGCATCCGTTTTCTTCAGAGCCGATCCCGAAATATAAAAATCCAAGATTGCGTGGCCTCACGCTGGACCTTCAGATCACGCCGCAGACGGTGAAGCTTTCGGAGGTGCGTCAGCTCGCTATTAAAGTGTCGGTGACGAACTTATCCAAACGGCCCGTGGCCCTCGATTTTCCGACGAACCAGCGGATTGAAATTGATTTGAGGAACGCCGCTGAAGACATCCTCACGAAATGGTCCGATAATCATGCCATCATAGAACGACCTGGCACGTTGTTAATCAACCCGCAGGAACGCGTCGAATACAACGAAACGATCGCCACCCGCGACCTCACCCCCAACAAAGTTTTTGTCGCCGAGGTTTTCTTTCCTGCTTATCCGGAATTACGAATCCAGCAAAAGTTTCTGGCCGTGCCATAACGGCAGGCAGGGAGTGATGGAGTAGTGGAGTAATAGAGTAATGAATTCTGACGCAACATCACTCCAATACTCCAATGCTCCATTACTCCTGTTCGCCGACTACCACACCCACCCTCAGGGCCATCGAGTGCGGCCTTACACGCAGGCGCTCCTTCAGCCGTGGGTTGATTCGGCGCGCAAAATGGCCTTGAGCGAGATCGCCTTCACCGATCACGATCGTTACCACGCCGGAATCAGTTTTGATGCAATTGATCGGTTGCGAGAAGCAAACCCCGACGCGAGAATCCGCGCTGGGGTTGAACTGGATAATGATCCAGTTCGCTCGGCGGCTGGACGAAAATGGATTGAGCAACATTGGAACAAGCTCGATTTTGTTCTGGGCTCAGTTCATTTCCTCGATCGCGCGGACCAGATGTTCGACAGCATCCCGGCCGGTGCCGAGCAATTTGATGGCAGAGATATCGATGCCATTTACGCGGATTATTTTCGGCGTGTTCGTGAAATTGCCGCGACCGGGCTTGTCGATTGCCTCGCTCATATCGACTTGATAAAAATCCATGGTCATCGACCCAACGCAGAGATCGACACCATCGTGGGCGAAATGCTCGATTTCATTCGATCGAGCGATCTTGCAATTGAGCTGTCGACCGCTGGGTGGCGTAAGCCGGTAAACGAACTTTACCCGGCTGACCGAATCATTGAGCTGGCAATGGGGAAAGGCATTCCGTTTACGACCGCCTCCGACTCGCATTCGCACCTGCAACTCGCGGACAATTTCGCCCGTCTGGCGGAAAAGATGTCCATCTTTGGAATTCGTGAAGTGTGCGTTTTCGAAAAACACAAACGCGACCTACGGGCAGTATCGTCAGGAATGGCGAGAACGCCTCCTCTATAATTGAAGATCGAGTTGCGACCTGTCCTGGTGGGATGACGGCTTTCGGGTTTCGGAAGGCAGGCGCAAGTCAAACCCGAGACGCCGGGCGAGTCGCTGACAGGTTTCGGGTGCGAATCCTTCGAAGTGGTTGCTTGCAAACGCCCAGACATTGCACACCTCCGCAAGGTGCCGCTCAATCTTGAGCGACCAACTCTCGATAGCGGCCTCTCGTTTCCAAAGCAATTTCGCATAACGATGGACGTGCTCTCCATCAACATCATATTTGGTTGCATAATCGCCGAGCAGGCGCAGATAAAGAAAATCCGTAGTGAGCGGCAGGAATTCGAAGGGCGCAAGATTTCGTTCGTTCAGCGGGGTGGTATCGGCCCACGCCCAGCAAATATGATTTTTCTCCAGAAGATGGATGAACTGCGGGCGGTGCCATCCTGGGTGGCGAAATTCAATCGCGAAACGGAAATCGCGCGACAATCCTCTGAGAAACCTGCGCAGAATCGGCTTGCCATCCTTTGGTGCAAAGGACGGCGGAAGTTGGATGAGAATGACTTGGAGTTTTGATGCGATGGGTTCGAGGGCACGAAGAAATGAAGTTAGCTCGGCCGTGCAATCGCGCAGCCGGCGGGTGTGCGTGATTTCGCGGGAAAGTTTGCAGGCAAAGCTAAACGCGGCAGGAGTCATCTCGACCCAACGCCGGAGGGTATTTTCCGCAGGAACGGCATAAAAGGTCGAATCTACTTCCACGGCCGGCAGGTGGTTCGCGTAGAACTCGAGCCATTGAGAGTTTGGCAAGTCCGGGGGATAAAAGGCGTCGCGCCAGTCATCAAAGCTCCAGGCGCAAGTACCGATACGTATTTTTTGCTGGTCGATTAGATTCACTGACTGGAGTGATGCAGTATTGGAGTAATGAAGCTTCGGTCGAGAACGAAAAAACTTTACTCCATTACTCCAGCCTCCATTACTCCACTGCGCCGGAGGTGCAACTTGACGGAACCGAGAAGTTAATTACCCTGCCACACCCCATGCAATTCGTCATTCGCACGCTTTTAATTCTCGTCGCCGCTGTATTCGTTTTCTCCGAATCGGTGGCGGCGGCCATTGTGTTCAAACCAGGAAAAAAGCCGGATTTCGTAATGCCCGGCGAGGAGGAAATAAGCGGGAACGCCGCGGAGCTGTTCCAAATCGCGCAAAGTGCTGAAAGAGACGGCAATATCAAACGTGCGATCAAAGCTTACAAGAGCCTCGTCAAACGTCACCCCAAAGATGCCCTCGCGCCTGGGGCGCTCTATCGCGCCGCTCAGTTAAACGAACAAGAGGGCGAGTACCTCCGCGCGGCGGAATCATATGTCCAATTGGTTGAAAGATATCCCACTAGCCCGCACTTCGATGAGGCAATCGAGGCGCAGTTTCGCATCGGAGAAATGTATCTCGCAGGTAAGAAGAAAAGGGTGCTGGGCATCCCGTTTGGATCGTCAATGGATAACGCGGTAACCATTTTCGCGGCTATCGTGAGGAGCGCACCGTACGGGAAGTACACGGCCCGTGCGCAGTTTAACATCGGCCTGGCGCGCGAGAAACAGGGCGCAAGCGAGGCGGCGACTCAAGCCTACCAGGCGGTGGTGGACAAGTTTCCAAACGAGCCGATCGCGGCCGATGCTCAATATCAGATCGGCTATATCTGGTTTAAAGCTGCGCGAACCGGCACAAAAGACGCCGCTGCCATCACCAATGCCAGAACCGCCTTTCAGGATTTCCTTTTTCGCTATCCCACCAGCGAGAAAGCGGGGCAAGCACGCGCCAACCTTGAACTAATTGAACACAAACAAAC
>QHOW01000119.1 GCA_003219435.1 Verrucomicrobiota bacterium
GAGGCAGAGTTAAAAAGCCGGGCTGCTCAAATCGCCAATGAACTGGCGGCGTCGCACGCGGGAAAAAACTTCTGCGTGTCCGAAGTGCCAAACGCGGACGGGAAACTGCTTCAAGCAATCGTGGACGCGCTCAAACCAAAATTTAACTGCCCGATTTTCCTGGCGAGCGCAGCGAATGGATCTGTTGCATTAACCGCCTCCGTCCCAAAGGAAATGACATCGAAATTCCAAGCGAACAAAATCATTCAGGAAATCGCGCCCATCATTGGCGGGAAAGGCGGCGGCCGGCCAGAGAGCGCGCAGGGTGGCGGAACGGACTCGAGCAAGGTTGAGGAAGCGCTCGCGAAGGCGAAAGAGCTTCTGAGCTAAATCGCGCAGCAAATTACGGCGCGCTTACGCTCGGCATACGCGCGCCCTTGATCAGGCGCTTCAAATTTTTTCCATTGGTCGATATCCGATAAATGGAGGCTTCGTTCTCGCCAGCTGCCTGACTGAGGAAGAGAATGTTGTCGTTATCAATCCAGCAACCGTCCCAGCCGAAAAGTTTTTTCGAGGTTAGTCTGGTTGCCTTTTGTGATTGCAGATCGAACGCCCAGAGCGCCGGCAACGGTCCGTCCCAATCCTTGCGGCCGGATTCTTCGCCCATATCGATGCTGAGAAGCAATCGCTTTCCATCGGGGGAGACATCGATGCGGCCATCGCCGCTCATGTCGCCGTTCGGAATGATCTTATTGATGGTCCATTGGGCGATGACCGTGCCGTCTAGGCCGAGGCGGTAAATGTTCGTCATGTCCTCGCAAAAAATCGATTGCCCATCGCGCGCCCAGATTGGTGAATAGCGGGTGACCTCCTTGGGATCGCCTTTTTTCAGGACGCGAAAACCGGTTCCATCTGCATTGATGAGCCCAAGGTCCCAAATCTCGTTTTGGCGCAGCGTGTCGGGTAATAGCTATTGTCGCTCGGCACATCTTTGAAGACCGTGATCTTGCCGGTCTCAATTTCCACGACGGCGACGTGGCGCACATAAGTCGTGCCACTCTTTTCCACAGTGTTAAACGCGACACGCGTTCCATCTGCCGAAATCGCAGGAAAAATCCCATCGGCAATTTTTTTCTCCGCCGTGCCATCAAGATTGGCGATGTAAGCCGCGCCGTTGCGTTCGAAGGCGATTTGCCGATCCGCGGGAAATGCGGTGGCAGAAAGGCTGGCTAACGCGAAAGCGAAGAAGACCATTTTTCTCATGGTAATACTACTGTAACGAAAAAGGTCGCGGCGAGCGCGAATACGAGCACGATCAGATATACGAATCCGCCGAGAAAGAATTTGAATACGGTAAAGAACCAGCCCTGCCGGTAAACGCGACGGATCGACAAGAAAATTTGCACTACGAACGCGATCCAGAGCAGCGCGATAATCCAGCCCGCGATCGGCCCTGGGATGACGCGGTTGAGTCCGATTGTCGCGAGAACGATCAGCATAATGGCGGTGTAAGCAAATGTGTGGATGTGAAGCGCGTAAATCAGGTGATCGATATAGAAAATGTGCCGCCGGATATAGAGGATTTTCAGGACGAAGGCGAACAGAGGAATGCAGCAAAGCATCATGTAAGGCAGGTTGCTGAAGAGCGTCGCGATAAACAGCCCCATCTTTGTTCCATGCTCACCCATCTTTTCCTTGGCTCGCGCTTCGATCCAGCGCTCGAAGGGAGTTGAAGATTTCTTGTCCGAATCAAAAACCACAAACGGTCGCTCACCTATTTTTCCATATTCCCGCCTCTGCTTACCGGTTCCGGGCGCGGGTGGAGGCGTAGGCGCGTTCGTTAAAGGCGAGGGAGCGGGCGGAGGCGGAGACTCCCGTAATAATGCCTGCAATTCCTCCCGCGCTGCGGGCGGCAGATCTTCTTTCTTCAAATCCGCTTCGAGTTCCGCGCGATCTTTTGGACCGAGTTTGCCCGGTTCGAGATGAAGTCCTTTAACCCCGTAATTCACAGCGAAGAAGAAGAGAATGCTGGCGAGCAAATAAAGCCGAAGCGGGTGCACATAACGCACGCGACGTCCTGCGATAAATTCATTTGTCAGACGCCACGGTTTCACGATCAGCAGCGCGATCGTTGCAAAGAACTTCGAGTCCCAATTCAGAAATTCATTGAGAACATCGACGAGCACATGCCCGAAGGAACGGCGATAATCGATGGCCGGTTGGCCGCATTGCCCGCAGTAAGGCCCACTCAACGGGGCGCCACAATTTTCGCAATGCGTCAGGGGCGGCCGCTGCTTTTTTCGCCGACCGAAAAAGCGGCGTCGACGCGGTGGCGCTTGTTCGATTGCCGATATCGCCGTATCGCCCAAAATAAGTTTTGTTACTTCATCGGCCACTCCGGGAGATTAGGAAAACGGGAAAGGAACGTCCATTCGGAATATGGTGGATCGACCGCTTCGCGGACGATTCGCCTGCCCACACGTTGGATGAAGAGACTGCCATTATCTTCGCCGCAAAGTTTGAATTGACCTGAGAAATGGCCGGATGACACCATCTCGCCCAACATGGCCTCACATCTGTTTAAGACCAAAAGCCCAGATCACTTGATGGCCGAGGCGGCTGCGCCCGAGCGCCAGCTCAAGCGTGCGCTGTCCGCGTTTGATCTTACTTGCATCGGCATCGGTGCGATTATCGGGGCCGGAATCTTCGCGCTCGCAGGAACCGCGGCGGCTGGTGAGCAAATCGAGGCATCAATCTGGAAAACGCCGGTCCTCAACTTCATCATATCGCATCTCACGCACGCGGAACTGGTATTTGGACGGCCGGGCGCAGGGCCGGCCGTCATGCTTTCCTTTATTGTGGCCGCGGTCGCGTGCGGATTCGCCGCACTTTGCTATGCGGAGCTGGCGTCGATGATTCCTGTTTCAGGCTCCGCCTACACGTATTCCTATGCGACCCTCGGCGAGATCATTGCATGGGTCATCGGGTGGGATCTCATTCTCGAATACGCGGTCGGCAACATGGCGGTAGCGGTCGGGTGGTCGGGTTATTTCGTGCAACTTTGCGGGAGCCTTTTCCACCTTAAGTTTCCGCTCTGGTTGGTGAATGATTATACAACGGCGACGGCGATCATCGCTAAAGGCGGCGACAGTCTTGCGAATTATTCTTCGACTACTCTTCCGATCATCGCCGGGCATACAATCGCGGTGAATCTCCCCGCGCTCTTCGTTGTCGCGGCGGTGACCGTGCTCTTGATTTACGGAATCCGCGAAAGCGCGCGCACGAACACGGCGATCGTCATTATCAAGGTCGCCGTCGTCGTTTTCGTGATTGCGTTCGGAGCCTTCATGGTGCATCCGACGAATTGGCAGCCGTTTTTGCCGAACGGAGTCGGTGGGATGATGAGCGGAGCCGCCATTGTCTTCTTTGCGTTTATCGGATTCGATGCGGTTTCGACTACGGCCGAGGAGACAAAAAATCCGCAGCGCGACATGCCGATCGGAATCATTGCGAGCCTGATCATTTGCACGCTGCTCTATGTCTTAATGGCTGCGGTCCTCACTGGCATGAGAAAATACACAACCTATTTCGGCGATTCGGCTGCGGTGGCGACCGCGTTCGCTGGCCGGCCGTGGGCGCAGGCACTCATCAGTGCCGGGGCGCTCGCTGGTCTTACTTCGGTGCTACTGGTTTTTCAATTAGGCCAGCCTCGGATTTTCATGGCCATGGCGCGCGATGGACTGCTTCCCGCCTACTTCGCGAAAATTCATCCCCGATTTCGCACCCCGTATAGAACGACCATCTGGACCGGTGTCGCCGTTGGCGGCGTCGCCATGCTTACCGACATCGGGTCGCTTGCCGATCTCACAAATATCGGAACGTTGTTTGCCTTCGTTCTGGTTTGTCTCGGCGTGATTGTATTGCGGCGCAAAGACGCCAATCGGCCTCGCCCATTTCGGGTCCCCCTGGTGCCGTTGTTCCCGCTTCTTGGTGTATTCCTTTGCATCCTGCTAATGGTCAGTTTGCCGATTGAAACGTGGGGCCGTTTCTTTGTCTGGCTCGCGATTGGCCTGGTGATTTATTTCCTCTACAGCGTTCGCCACAGTAAGCTACGCCATGGAATCGACGTCGGTCCGACCGAAGATGTTCCCCCGCCGCTGATCAAGACATAGCTCGGCAACGTGTTGTTCTCAACGCGTGGCAAAAAGTGACGCCAAGCTTTCTGGCTTCAAAACGCGGGCGAGATCTCGGCCAAGATTTCTTCGCGTTCTGCTGCAGAGCAAGGGCTGCGCGCACACAAACCGGAAAAAGAGCAAATTCCGCTCGTCGTTGCTTGCGTCACTCAAGCATTACATCGCCGAGGCATGGGAACCGGGCGAGCACTCAAGCGAGACGGCGATTATGAGTTTGTGCTCTTGGATGAAAAAATTCATGCGGTTGAGACACCCTACGCATGCGAATCCCTATATGTCAGGGTGACGTTGGATGCAGCTCAGTATTCTGCAGAGATGTGCAGCTCCTCGTCCACTTCGAAAACCAACTCCACAACGAAAAAAACAAAGAACAATCAAAATGAAAAAACAAATTGAGCTCACCCTTAAGGCGCATCTCCTTCAGGGTGGGTTTTTGCTAGGCATTCTTTTTCTGCTCAACTACGTGACACCGTCGGCACTGGGACAGGGCGAGAGCAGCAACAAAGCTTCGATTCACGCCGGGGCGCAATGGGTTTGGCAAAACCCATTGCCCCAGGGAAATCACCTCTTTGGGCTCTCATTTATCGATGCAAACAACGGGACGGCTGTTGGTGGCTATGGCACCATTCTCAGGACGACCGATGGAGGTCGCCACTGGATCATCCAGTCCAGCGGAACCACCAATTGGCTTTACGGAGTTTCATTTGTCGATGCAAACAACGGAACAGCTGTGGGTAGCAATGGAACCATCCGCAGAACAACTGATGGAGGGAACAACTGGGTGAACCAGACCAGTGGAACAACTAACGCGCTTTTTGGCGTTTCCTTTACCGACATTAATCATGGAACCGCCGTTGGCGACTATGGGACGATTCTCAGAACAACCGACGGCGGAGCGAACTGGGTAAGCCAGACGAGCGGAACCACGAACGCGCTTAATTCGGTTTCATTTACTGATGCAAATAATGGAACGGCTGTCAGTTGGTATGGGGTCATTATCAGAACAACAGATGGCGGAGCCAACTGGGTTCTTCAGAGAAGTGGGACCGGTGAGTTTCTTTATGGCGTTTCATTTACCGATGCAAATAACGGGACGGCTGTGGGTGAAGATGGCACCATTCTCCGAACAACAAATGGGGGGATTAGGTGGTTTCACCAGGCAAGTGGGACAACCAACTTTCTTTGGGGCGTTTCCTTTGCCGATGCAAATAACGGAATAGCTGTTGGTGCAGAAGGCACCATTCTCCGAACAACAGATGGGGGAAACACTTGGGTCAGCCAGATAAGCGGAACGACCCAGTCGCTTATAGGCGCTTCCCTTATCGGTGCGAATGCTGGTGCGACGGTTGGTTTCCTTGGCACAATCCTTCATACAGCCAACGGAGGCACCAGCTGGGTTAGTCAATCAAGCGCAGTTACGATCCTTTCGCTGGAGGACGTTTCCTTTAGTGATGCAAACAACGGAACGGCTGTTGGCGACTTTGGAACCATCGTCCGCACAACAAATGCTGGCCGCACGTGGGTTAGTCAGACAAGCGGAACGAGCAACACGTTCCTGGGTGTCTCCTTTACCGATGCAAGTAACGGCACAGCTGTGGGTGACTTTGGCACAATCCTAAGAACAATGGATGGAGGAAACAATTGGTTCCCGCAGGCAAGCGGAACAGGAGCTGACCTCTGGGGCGTGTCCTTTGCCGACGCGGATCATGGGACGGCTGTGGGTTATGGTGGCACGATCCTTACTACCACGGATGGAGGCAGCAACTGGGTAAGTCAATCAAGCGGGACTTACGTTCCTCTAACCGGGGTTTCTCGGACGGATGCCAATACTGGAACAGTTACGGGCGGGGCCGGCATAATCCTCAGAACAATCGATGGAGGTAACAACTGGGTCCCGCAGACGAGTGGAACAGTGGTTGACCTCCCACGAGTCTCCTTTACCGACGCGAATAATGGGACGGCCGTCGGCCTTCTTGGCACGATCCTTAGAACTACGGACGGAGGCACTCATTGGGTACCGCAGTCGAGTGGAATAAGCAATGGGCTTTTCGGCGTCTCATTTACCGACGCAAACCACGGCATGATTTGCGGCGGTTTCGGTATCATCCTCCGCACAACGGACGGAGGAGAACATTGGATCCCTGAGACGAGTGGAACCGACTACGATCTTTCAAGAATCTCCTGCACTGGTGCCCGCAATGGAACGGCTGTGGGTTACGGTGGCAGCATTTTCAGGAGAGAAGCGGTCAGGTGAGTTCAATTACCCGTACCGTAACTCCTTACTTCAGACAGCGGCAGCCCAACGGGCTCGGGTCCCCGAGTGGGGCCGCTCTTGCTCTGCCGCCGGTATTCGGGTTCTGATTATTTCCCTCGTAACGTGGCTCTCAGCACGATTGTGCGCGCTTCGTTCATCTCTACGAATCGGCGCAGCACATTCGGATCGGCATTCAAGCCTTGGGCCAGCAGCTCTTCGTCTCCAGCCTCAGCTTTTCGCATTTTAAGCCATTCCTGCTGTTGCTGCTTCAATTGCTCTTGCCGGGCAGTCGGCACCCGTGAGATGAGAGAGTTGTAGACGGCCGTAACCGCGTGATTTGAACGCTTCGCACGGTTCAGCAAAGCCTGATTTTGCGTCAACGTGTCGGGAGCCGAAGTATAAGACGCTTCAGACGTCGGGACAGGCGATTGACGGTTGGCCGTTTCGTCAGATAAAGGGGTTGCACTGGGAGTCGCAGTTTCTTTAGGGCCGCCGCTCGGAGTACCGGTCGAGGCCGCGCACGGATTGCTCTGCGTCAACCAATCAGTCCAAGCATCTTCGAAGGTCTCTTTATCGTCGCCAGTAATATGCCACCTTACTGACACCGATTTGCCTTCGCTCCCAGGCTTCCACTGAAACGTAGCTTTGGCTTCATTCTGGTAGATCGTATCCACGTTAAACGTGCCTAGTGCTTGCCAGTCCTTGGGCTCGAGTTCCGGTTCGTACCTGTAATGATCATCTCTCTTGGGCTTCCAAGTCTTGCCCTCC
>QHOW01000120.1 GCA_003219435.1 Verrucomicrobiota bacterium
CGCTCTTTCTCTGGGGATTCGCGATTATTTCCGCAAATGC
Organism: Verrucomicrobiota bacterium; assembly: GCA_003219435.1. Lineage (GTDB taxonomy): Bacteria > Verrucomicrobiota > Verrucomicrobiia > Chthoniobacterales > UBA10450 > Udaeobacter. Next base: position 41 of record QHOW01000120.1, read on the forward strand.
AACTTCCATTCTGCCGTGGTTGGTTTGAGCGGCGGCGTCGATTCCGCGATCACAGCGGTCATCGCGGTGGATGCGCTCGGAGCAGAGAATGTGACCGGAGTCTCGATGCCCAGTCCGTACTCATCGCGCGGCAGTATCGAGGATGCTCGCGCGCTCGCCCGCAATCTCGGAATCAAATTTCTCGAGATTCCGATCACGGACGCGTTCAGGGATTTCAAGGCGCAGTTTAAAGAAATCTTCAAGGGACTGCCCGAAAACGAGACCGAGGAAAACATGCAGCCGCGTTTGCGCGCGATGACGCTGATGGCTCTTTCAAACAAGTTCGGGCATTTGTTGCTCACAACCGGAAACAAGAGCGAACTTGCCGTTGGTTATTGCACACTCTACGGCGATATGGCGGGCGGACTCGCCGTGATTAGCGATGTGCCGAAAACGATGGTTTACGAAGTGACGCGCTGGATCAACTCCGACTATGCGCCGCAAGCGGGGCGCAGGTCCGGTCGCCGCGGCGATACCGACTCGGCCCGTGGCGAGCGCGAGATCGTCCCAAAATCGACAATCGAAAAGCCGCCCAGCGCGGAGTTGAAACCAAACCAAAAAGATCAGGACACTCTTCCGCCTTACGATGTCCTGGATGAGATCCTGCGGCTTTATGTCGAAGAAAACTTGAGCGCGCGCGACATTATCGCGCACGGATTCGACGAGAAAACAGTCCGCTGGGTGCAGCGTCGTGTCGATCTAAACGAATACAAACGAGAGCAGGCCGCGCCCGGATTAAAGGTGACGAGCCGCGCGTTCGGCGTTGGCCGGCGCATGCCAATCGCGCAAAAGTATGTCGATTAAGGAATTTCGTCGGCTCCAGTTCGACAAGCTTAGGGCAAGGTCGAGTCTCGGCCCACCAGCGAAAAAGTGCACCGTGCAGGAATCGAACCTGCAACCCAGTGATTAAGAGTCACTTGCTCTGCCAATTGAGCTAACGGTGCAAATAGCTTTGTTTTTCGGCGCATGCATTCCTCGCTGCGATTTAGCGTTACTCATTAGCTAGAACCCTGCAGACCTCATTGTAAATCTGCGGGCAGTGTTTTCAACGAGTTTGCCAACGCGCGAATGTCGGATTGCAATTTTGCGCGATGGCGACCGGGCGGACGGCACAATTTTTGTCGATCGCGAGCGCAGGCTGGCGAGTGCAGATGTTGCCGATCTTGTCCCCGACGCGATTACTGGCGGTGCGCTTGTGGTCCTGTTTCCTGAAGGGACAAGTTCAGACGGCTCGACGGGTCCTGCAATCTAAGTCGGCCCTGCTGGAATCAGCCGTGGGAACTGCGCTGTCCGGTTGCGAGTGCGGCCATCGAATATGCGCTCGATGACGGTTCAGTCGCCGACGAGGTGTGCTACTGGAGGGACATGACCCTGGTGCCGCATTTACTTAATCTTTTTTTCAAACGCGAAATCCGGTCGACGTGCTCCTTTTCTCTTCCAAGAATTCGGGTCGGCGATCGCAAGGAAATCGCGCGCGAGCTGCGCGAGGAAATCATCTCGATGCGGTCGCGACAAGACCAGCGAGGCCGGGATCGCGCGTTCGCAACGTGAAGTTACGCCTGCGTGTGGCGCGCGTAATGTCTCTCGACGCCTTTCGGGAGCAAGCGCTTGCGCCCGCGCTGCCGCCGGCGCGCAAGGGTCGCCCGGCCGCCTTTGGTTTTCATGCGAGCACGAAAACCGTGCTGCCGTTTGCGTGTTCGCTTGGAAGGCTGATAGGTCCGTTTCATAAAACCGAGGAAGCTCCGGTGGGCTTGAGAGCGGTTACACTAGAAGTGAGCACGGCATTGTCAATTGAGCGCGTGTGGTCTCCAGCAACGGTTTTATTCGGTGATTGCCAGCGCCGCCGATTTTTGAAATAAGCGATGCCAACAAATGAGCGAAAATATCGTAATCGAGCCAGCGACAGAGGCGGACCTCGACGAATTGTCGGAGATGCTAGGCGAGTTATTTGCCCAGGAAAGCGATTTTCGTCCAGATAAACAGAAACAGCTTCGCGGGCTGCGTCTCATTTTCGAACAGCCCAGCCGGGGCCGCGTTTTTGTGCTGCGGTGCGATGGCGCGATTGTCGGGATGATCAATTTGCTCTTTACCATCAGTACAGCTGAAGGCGGGTTCGTCATGGTGCTGGAGGATCTGGTAGTTCACAAGGAGTACCAGGGAAAGGGGTACGGTTCAAAGCTCCTCCAGCATGCAATCGACTTTGCGAAGCAGAAGAATTTTCTGCGCATAACTCTTTTGACTGATCGGCCGGAAAACGTGGCACAGGAATTCTTCCGTCGCCACGGTTTCGTTGAATCATCCATGATTCCGATGCGCCTGTGGATCAACCCGCAGAATAGTGAACGTGATCAGTGATCGGTGCTTCTACTTCGAGAGCCATGACTGCCATCCGCGTTATCAGCGGTTCTTCCTCTCGATCCAGGCGGTTAATTGAGGCGTGACACGTCTTTTGAACTCGGACCGAAACTGAATTTCATCGACCGCCTTTGCGACTTCCGGCGCGCCAGTGTGAGGCAAATTTGCCTTCGCGTACGCTCTCAACTCGTCGGCGCGCGAATTTTCTGAGAAGAAAGTGAACAGACCAGGCGCGTATCTGGTCGCGCCGAGGGCATCGGTCTTGGCGAGCAGCGCTTTCATATTGGCCTTGGCAAAATCCCACGCCATATCTGGATGATCGCTTTGGCGCGCGACTCGCGACACAAGAAATATAGCACGGCTCGTTGGCAGCTCATCGGTGAGCGCAATGGGCAGCGTCTTCTTTACTAACTTCGGCTCGATCACGCCAGCCAGCGCGTTGTAATAATTTTGTTTCTCCTCAATGCTGGTCGTTTTCAGACCAAGCTCGTGAAGCTTGTTCCACGTCTCTTCGTCGGCATAACGCCCGACCACCGCAAGAACTGGCGGACGAAGATCGGGCGCAAGAGACGCTGGATCCGCCAGATATTTCTCAAAACGTTCGCGACAGCCGGCGATAATTTCCGAATCGTTCAGATCCCCAAGTGCGGTGATTAAGCTCGCGCGCAGGTTTCCCGCGGCAGGCGATTCGTCGGCCTTCGGTTCCCATCCGAGTGCCTCGAACGTGGGTCGCAAGAGGGATCGCGCGGAGCGCTGAAATTTGTTCCGTTCCGGGCTGCCGATGAGCAGCCGGTTAATATAATCGAGCACGTTGATGAGCTGTTCACGCTCAGCGAGCTCGGTCGAAGCTGGCAATTCTTCGACTAATCCGAAATAGAGCGAGACCGGCGCATGATTAGCCTGGACCTGCGCCCAAGCGTCGCTCAGGAGGTTCACGCGATCTTCGACGCCTAACTTCGGCAAAGCCTGAAGCAGTAAGTTCCATGAGACGTCGTCATATTGGACGCGATAATTTCCAGCGCCGTTTACATTCAATTTGAGCGCTCGATCCGCGGGAACATTTTCCAGCTTGTCGGTCTTGCGAGTCATCAGCAAAGTCTCGGCGGCTTCTCCGACGACTGCATAAGTCAGCGGGATTTTCCATTCCAGTGGTGGAGCGTTTTTGAAATTGACCGTGAAGCGCTCTTGCGTGAGCGCGACCTTGCCTCCTTCTCCTCGTTTGACTTTTACGACCGGAAATCCTGGCTGCTCCGTCCAGCCGGCTGCGATTTCCCCGACCGGTTTCTTCGACGCCTCCGAAAGCGCATTCCATAAGTCCGCAGTGGTGGTGTTCGAATATTTATGCGCAGCGATGTAGCGGCGGATGCCGTCGCGGAAGACCTCTTCTCCGAGAAAACTCTCCAGCATTCGCAGAAACGACTGGCCCTTTTTGTACGTGATATCGTCGAAGGCGCTGTTGGCTTCGGCCTCGGTCGCGATGGGCTGCTGAATCGGATGCGTTGTCGATCTGGCATCGCCTTCCATTGCCTGTTCCCTGGCAATGCCAGCGCGTCTCGTCGGATCGCGCGGCAAATTTCTGCGGAGCCAAACTTCCCATTTCGGGTTGAAATGGGCCGTGCATTTCGTGCCCATCCAGGAGGCGAACCCTTCGTTAAGCCACAGATTGTCCCACCAGGCCATGGTCACGAGATCGCCAAACCACTGGTGCGCCATCTCGTGCGCGAGCACTTCGTAGATATTTTGCTTCGTCTCAGCCGAGGAATTTTTTGGATCAAATAGAAGCGCAGATTCGTAATACGTAATGCCGCCCCAGTTTTCCATCGCGCCACCGAAACCGCCGGGAAGAGCGATTTGATCAAGCTTCGGCAGCGGATAAGGCACACCGAAATAATCGTTATAATATTGTAGAATCTGCGCGGTGGCTTCGAGCGCGTAGCGACCCATTTCTGCTTTGCCCTTTGTTGTGATTACACGAAGCTGCGTGGAGCCACTTCGCGATTCGATGAGATCGAGTTTGCCCGCGACGAAAACATTCAGATAACTCGACATCGGCGGAGTCGCGGCAAAGCGCACCTCTTTTCCATCAGCGGATTTTGTCTCGCTGGCGATCGGCATGTTCGAAACGGCGAACCAGCTTTCCGGGACAACCGCCGTCAATTGAAAGCGCGCGCGAAAAACCGGCTCGTCCCAACAAGGGAAAAATCGGCGGGCGTCGGTTGCTTCAAATTGCGTCCCGAGCATGATCTTTTTCCCGGCGCCTGCCGGACTGCCCTGTTCCTGATAAGGCATATAAAAAAGCCCCTGGCCCCGCTGATTGATCTTGCCGGAAAAACTGAGCGTGAGGGTATGCTCACCGGCTGCAAGTTCCGACGGTAAAGCCAGAGTCAGCAGCTCGTTTTTGTTGTCGATCTTAATTGCGGACTTGGACAGCGCTTTGCCATCGACAGAAGCGTCTGCGATTTCGAGCTCCAGCGCATTCAGCACAAGCTGATGAACCGAGTGCCGCACACTGAGCTTAACCGTTTCCGTCCCAGTGAAGGTTATCTGGCCGACACGGGGGACAATCCGAACGGAATATTCCACAGGCACGACCTCTTTGGGCAGTTTCCCCGGCGTGTCCTCAAAGTTGAAAGGTTTTTCTGCGTTCATGGTGGCGCGCAGGATAATGAAAAATAGACCAGCAAAAATAAGCCCCGTCCGCATTCTCGCACTAAACAACGTGTACCGAAGTTTGCATATGTAAGGTGGATCGAGTCTCCGCGAGCGATGTTAATAGACGCGGCTTCGCCGTCATATCTTACCATCGAGCAGAGATTGCTCGATCTACCTACTGCACAACTAACACCAACAGTAGTTGTCCCCCACCAACCTGCGGGCCTTTGATCAGTAGTGGACTGCGCTTGCTCAATTTGGCATCGGTCTCGAGCAAAAGTTCTTTCTCTTTGTAAAGTTTCAGATTGAGAACGTAACCCGCCTGGCTCTCGCCGCGAGCATCGACGTGCAGACCAAAAAATTTGCTGGTTGCAAGCCAGTCTTCCTGGCCAGTTTGAAGCGCTTTGCGCGACTGGCCGATGACTTGAAATTGATTGTAGCCGAAAAGCCGTTTCAAAGGACGTTCGATTCCGGTCAATTCTGGTGGAATCGGATGTGGCTGCGCTACGTTCTCCGCGATCACGAGACCGCTCCAAACCATCTCCGCGCCGCGCAACTCCGTTGCCGTGCCGAGGACTAGCGCAAAGGCGGCGGAGAGCAGGAGCGAGCGAGCCATGAGCGCTTATTTAGCTGCGTAATCCGCAGGCAACGACTGCAATCCCTCAGTCCAAAGCACCGTTACCCGGTCTTCCTTTGTCTCAAACATCGAGATCGTCGCATTTGGACTGACGACTGGATCAACGCGCGCGTTTAGAATCTGCGTGAGATATTGCGACTGCTCGGCCGGATTCTTGTCGCGCATCACAAAAATCGCCAGAACCAAAAAGACGACGAGCGACGCAGTTCCCGTCCACAACAGGCGACGGATCGTCCACCAGGTAGAAACCTCGATCCGGCGGCCGCCGGACTTCCGAGATTCACCAGCGCGTTCCCGCGCGATTCTCTCGCGTAGCTGGTGGCTGAAGAACTCTTCGTTTGTCAGCGCCCGCGCGCCGAGCTCGCGCTTCAAAAAAGCCCCGAGCTTTTTCGCCTCCGTTTTTTCCGCTTCAGCGGCAGCTTTGTCCGGCAGCGAAGCTTCGAACTGAGCTAATTCTCTATCGCTGAGCTGCCCATCCAGCCACGCAGTCCACTTTTCTTCAAATGTTTTCATAAACGTCCCTCAGCAAATTTTGCAATTTCTTGCGCGCATAAAACAGGCGCGACATCACTGTGCCGATCGAGCACCCAAGCGCTTCTGCTATTTCGTGATATTGCATCTCTTCAATTTCCTTCATCAAAATTACGGCGCGATGTTCTGGTGAAAGTTGCGCAATTGCCTTGTCGATCCGCGCCCGAATCTCGCTCCGTTCCATTGTCTCGTAGGGCAATGCATCCGCTTTCGGCACCGTTTTGGATGCCGGATCGATTTCCGTCAGTTGGATCGCATCGTCGAACTCGGCGCCTCCGGCTTTGATCTTCTTTTTCCGCGCCCAGTCGATCGTCACGTTCATGACGATCCGGTAAATCCAAGTATAGAACGAGGATTGCCCACGAAAGCGTTTGATCGATTTCCACGCTTTCACGAAGCTGTCCTGAGCCAGGTCCCAGGCGTCCTGCTCGCTATGGATCATGTTGTAAATCATGCCGAATACTCGTGTCCGGTAGCGGGTTACTAACTCGTCGAATGCTTCGGTGTCACCGGCCTGGCATCGTCTTATCAGGTCCAGTTCTGATACATCGGCTTGAGCCAGAGTCGCTTCCGTTTGCATAATTGGACGGAATCGACCTTATTTCATTCAACTCCGAAAGTCTTCCGAGCCGAAACGGCGACGCCACTCGCTGCGATATTCACCCATAAGCGTGATAATGCCATCGCGCACCTGAAAGAGCCGCTGCTGCAGCACCGCATACTGGGCCGCAGTAATCAGCTTCGAAGGCTGTCTCAGTTGCGCCGCGGCATCCATCGAAATGGTGATCGCCTTCAAGGCTCGCTTCAAGTACGCGATCGTCATCCCGATTTCCTCGACATGATCGTTGCTCAAGGCCGCAGCCAGCTTGGCGCTGGCCAGCGCGGAGTGGGTAGCCAGCTTCACTGCCGCCGGTTCATTTTGGAGCGAAGGGTTTTGATCGAACAGTTGATCAATCCAAATCGTCAGGGCAAAAGCGGCGCGATACAGACTATGCTCCTCAAACGTCTCGGCTGACCTCCCTGCCTGATCCATGTTGAAATCGCCCTCTTCGTCCGCGTCTTCGTCGAGGAGCGCGTCAACCTCCGCGCTCCAATCCTTCGCGTCCAGCAATTGCGTCCAGCCCATTTCACGGGCGATGATTTCGTCACGCTGCGGATCATCAAGGTAGGTTTCCAGCAATTGCATGTATTGCTCGGTCTTCTGATCCTGTTGCTGGAGAAAACGCTCCCAGTCGTACTCGTCCCACATCCGTTCGGACTCACCCTCGTACCCGGCCATACTCGACTAAACGTCAGCTTCCGTTTCTGCGCAAAAGGTTTCGCATCAACCAGGGAAACGTTTTGCGGTCCGGCGTGGTCGTTTTGACCGAGCCATAGATTTTCGCGTAAACTGCACCGTGACCACCCGGCCGCCGGAAGATTTCTCCCCGCAATCGCCCGACCCCTCGTTGAATCTTGGACTGTTGAAGCGTTAAGGCGCAGCCCAGTCGCGAAAAGGAAACAGAACATGATACGGATGATCCGTCGCAACTAAGTAGCGGACTTCGACAAGTGGAAATCTGTATTCGATTTGTGTCATTGCATCGATTGCCGGCGAAGGTCGGATGCGACCAAAGGGTAAGCCGCGCAAGGTCGCACATGCGAATCGGATTCGCTCCTTTACTGCCTGTTGCGGCACACACTTGTTTTTCGAGGAAGCGAAAGATTCAGAGACGATCGATGTGACGATCGCGTCACTTGACGACCCAGCACCGTTTGCCCCACAGAAAACGATCTGGCTCGAAGATAAATTGCCGCGCGTTACGATCGACCGGTCGCTGCCGTCGTTCCCGAAAAGCTCGGAAATTTCCTGACATGAAAAATAATTCTACTCTCATCCTCTTGGTCGGCGGTTTGTTGGCTTTTGCCGGTCCGGTCAGCTGCGGACATGCAGCGTCCAAACAGAAGGCTTCGTACGGGACGCGGGTAAAATACCGGCCCGGCGAGAAAATCGAATTCCCGGATTTCACGGTTGAGTACGTCGGCGAACGCCGGAAAACCGTGCCAGTCTATCCGAGAGGTTTTCTCTATTACGATTTCAAGGTCAGCAAAGGAAAGGCCGAGAAAATGGTCTCTTGGACTACAGGCACAGGCGTCATTGATCCTACGAACTTCGAGATCGATGGGAAGCATTATCAGCTCGAATTGCGCCGTTCGGATAAGCTCGGGAAATTGAAGGATAACGAATTGGTGATTTGGCAGGGGAATCCGCCTTCGTAATCATCGGCGCGGCGGGGAAGTTGATAGCTGAGTGTTGAGTGTCCGGAAGCACGAATGTCGTTTGATCTTCAACCACATCTAAAAGGTGAACTCATCGAGCTTCGCCCGCTGACGCTGGAAGATTGGGACGATCTTTTTGCCGTCGCGTCCGAACCGCTCATCTGGGAACAGCATCCGGATAGCGATCGTTACAAGGAAGATGTTTTCAGAATCTTCTTCAGCGAGGCATTGGAATCCGGCGGGGCGTTCGTGATCATCGACCGAGAGAATCAACAGATCATCGGATCGACCCGGTTCTATGGTTACGACACGGAAAAATCCGAGATTGAAATTGGGTGGACGTTTCTCGCGCGAAATTATTGGGGCGGGCGTTACAACCGGGAATTGAAACAATTGATGCTGGATCACGCCTTCAAGTTTGTTGAGAACGTGATCTTTTATGTCGGGGAAAATAATATTCGATCGCAGAAGGCCACCGAAAAAATTGGCGGGATCAAACATGGCGTGGTGAAAAAGGCTTATGGCAATCGTCCGCCTTCTCTCAACGTCAGGTACGTAATCAAAAGGCCGCTGAAAAAGCTGAGAGTTGGTAGTTGAGTGCTGAGAGGACGCCGGCCATCAGACACGATAAACTGATAGCGTTGTGTGGTTAACATTGACAGAGCGCGGCGAAGTCCGTCTCGGCGAGGACACCGAGACCAACTCGCAAGACGCGTGCGCTACCCGGAACTATTTCGGCGAGGGCGCCGAAACCAACTCGCCGGGGCAAGTGCTCCCGGGAAGGATTCACGAAGATCTGTAGATTTTCGTTGACCTAACTTCGAATCCGGTTATTTTGTGTGTTCTGCGATAAGCGGTCCAGCTCCAAGCGTGGGGTTGGAGTTCTTCCGGGCTCAGGGTCGAGCCGACTTTGGTCAGATAAATGACGAAGGTCTGGCTTTGCCGTGTACCGGAGCGAACGGTGATCTTTGACAGTTTGGTTTTGAGTTCGCGACACGACACGGACGTCCGCCTACGCCATTCGGCTACGGTGTGATGAATCCGACGAGCGGATTCGAAATGTGGTAGAGCAAAGTCAGCAAAAATTGAATTGTGCGTTACTTGTCGATTTTCTTTGAATTAAGAATTCATGATCGGACAAACCCCGGATTCGTAGAAGTCCGGCCCCGGAGAAATTCGGGGCTGTGATCATATTGGTCTGGGTAGAAAAAGTCAGATCGGTCGGTGCTTTAGCGGCACCGGCTTCAAACTTTGGTCGGTGGGTCTGCTGAGACTCATCGCCCTCCAAGTTTTAACGGAGAGTTTGATTCTGGCTCAGAACGAACGCTGGCGGCGTGGATAAGACATGCAAGTCGGACGGGATTACTTTTGGTAGCAATACCGAAAGTGATTCAGTGGCGAACGGGTGCGTAACACGTGGGCAATCTACCGAGAAGTGGGGGATAGCTCGCCGAAAGGCGAATTAATACCGCATGTGATCAGAGGCGACATCGCTTCGAAATCAAAGGTGGCGCAAGCTACCGCTTTTTGAGGAGCCCGCGGCCTATCAGCTTGTTGGTGAGGTAACGGCTCACCAAGGCGTTGACGGGTAGCTGGTCTGAGAGGACGACCAGTCACACTGGGACTGAGACACGGCCCAGACACCTACGGGTGGCAGCAGTCGAGAATTTTTCTCAATGGGGGAAACCCTGAAGGAGCGACGCCGCGTGGAGGATGAAGGTCTTCGGGTTGTAAACTCCTGTCATTTGGGAACAAGGCTGTGCGGTTAACTGCCGCGCAGTTGATAGTACCAGAAGAGGAAGAGACGGCTAACTCTGTGCCAGCAGCCGCGGTAATACAGAGGTCTCAAGCGTTGTTCGGATTCATT
>QHOW01000150.1 GCA_003219435.1 Verrucomicrobiota bacterium
CATACCAATCAAGGGATCACCGCCTTTGAATTGCCCTAGGGTGACGTGCATGAATGCAAAGCCGGTGTTGTTTGGAAGCTCAATATTCACGAGGAACACGGGACTGAGAGTTATCGAGTTTACGCCAATAACCTGCGTCATTCCGATTTGCTTCAAGCCGCAGGTCTTTACAACTCGATCAGTGATGACCGATCCGCTGGCGCCGGTGTCCCATATTGCCGTGCAGTCGGAGTAAACTGGGGGCGCCGACTGCGGTACTTTTGGATCGAACGCAGCACAAACGCGAGCGGCCGTTCGCAGGTCCTTAACAAGCCCCGGATAATGGACTGTGAAGCTCTGAGGCTTACCGGCCATGGCCGATTATGCCACGGCCACGCGAGAGTGAAATACCTGAGTCTCCGATCCGACCTCAGCCTTTTGTACGAGAAACGTTCCGAGAGGGTATTTTTTTGTGGTCGCTTTGATTGCTTCGATCTCAGAAGGGTAAACCCCGATGATTTTTTCGTCCTTGATGACCACGAATTCCCCCTGATGCTCTCGGATAATTTCGTCACGATGAGCCAAGTAATATCTGAATTCTTTCTCTAGAGGATTAGCCATAAGCGAGAGTTCGTTCATTCCGAGTATCTGAAAACGTAAGCGTTGTCACGCTCAATGTAACGGTTACGATACAGCGTTTGGATGTACTTTTCAGGTCGGTCCCGAAGCAAAATTACTTTTTCGTCTTTTTCGGCTCGCGCTTGGAATCTTTCGGTTCTTTTGATTCTTCGCGCTCCTTCTTCGATTCGCCGGGACGGTATTCTTCCTGCTCGGCGGCGGCAAAAGCTTTTTCCAAGCCGACCATGTCTTCTCCGGGCCGGAGCGTGTCGAAGGTTTCGGCTTCTTTGCGCAGTTGTTCCTCGGTGTAGTTGGCGGCTTTGATCGACAAGCCGATGCGACGCTCGAGCTTGTCCACCTTAATAACGCGCGCTTCGACCTCCTGGCCGACTTTGAGCACGTCTTTCACTTTTGCGACGTGGTCTTCGCTCAATTGCGAGATGTGAACGAGGCCATCGATGTCGTCCTGCAGTTGCACGAAAGCGCCGAAGCTGGCGAGCTTGGTCACTTTGCCTTTCACCAAATCGCCGATCTTGTATTTTTGATCGATCGTCTTCCACGGATCTTCGGTGAGCTGTTTGATCCCGAGGCTGATTCGTTGGTTTACCTTGTCGATGTCGATGACCACGGCTTCGACTTCGTCGCCTTTCTTAAAGACTTCGCTCGGATGATTGATCTTGCGGGTCCAGCTCAAATCGGAAACGTGGATCATGCCGTCAATGCCTTCCTCCAGTTCCACGAACGCGCCATAGGCGGTCATGTTTCGAATTTTGCCTTTCACGGTGCTGCCGATGGTGAATTTCTTCTCGATCTCGTCCCACGGATTGGGCTCGAGCTGGCGAAGACCGAGCGAAATTTTTTGCTCTTCTTTGTTTACGCCAAGCACAACGGCTTCGACTTCCTGGCCAACACTAAGAATGTCGGACGGGCGCATGATCCGTTTAGTCCACGAAAGTTCCGAGACATGGATGAGGCCTTCCACGCCTTCCTCGATTTCAACAAATGCGCCGTAAGGAACGAGATTCGCGATTTTCCCTTTGACACGCTGACCAGCCGGGAAGCGTTCCTCGATCTGGTCCCACGGATTTTTCTGGGTCTGCTTTAGCCCGAGGGATACGCGCTCTTTTTCTTTGTTGATATCGAGCACCACGACTTCCAATTGCTGCCCGACCTTGAGCAACTCGCTGGGATGTCCGAGGCGACCCCAGGTCATATCGGTGATGTGAAGCAGGCCATCCATTCCGTCGAGGTCGATAAACGCGCCGAAGTCGGTGAGATTTTTTACCGTGCCGGTCACGCGGTCGCCGACGTTCACGCCTTCCATGAATTTCTGTCGCTTTTCACTGCGCTCCTGCTCGATGACCTCGCGCCGGCTGAGCACGACGTTCTTGCGGTCGTCGTTAAGCTTAACAATCTTAAAATCGTAGGTGTTACCAACGAATTGCTGCAAATCTTTTGGCGGAACCACGTCGATCTGAGATGCCGGACCATCAGACCGCCTTTCACTACCGATTTTACCTTGCCTTTGATCAGGCCGTCGCCCTCGAAGACATGCACGATCTTGTTCCAGTTTTGCCGATAAGCGGCTTTTTCCTTCGACAGGACGACCATCCCCTCGTCGTTTTCCAGCCGCTCGAGCAACACGTCCACTTCGTCGCCCACTTCGAGCGAATCGACATCATCAAATTCGGCTATCGGAATGACGCCCTCGGACTTGTATCCGATATCAACCAGTACTTCGCGCGGACGAACTTCCAATATGCGTCCCTTAACGATGCTTCCCTCGCGGAAATCCTGCATCGGCTTCGCCATTACATCCTGCATGTGAATCATAAAATTAAGTAGGCCTCCTTCAGGCAGCGGCGCTCTCGGTCGACCGCCGATCATTTTCGCGCAGCTAGAGCAGCGGAAATGGGACGCCATAGTAGCCAGGTTACCAGCGAAGGTCAAACGCCGAATCTGGGTAGCGCACGCGTCTCGCGTGCTGGTTTTGGCGTCTCGCCAAAACAGGCTTTCCTGGCGGTGGGAAACACAATCAAAATTCGCGATGGCGAGAAGTACGTGTTTAGCGCCAGAGGCGCTATCTCATCCGAGCCTTGGGCATCGCCCCAGGGAATTCGGTTCCCGTGGAAAGGCGCTGAAAGCGCGATTCATCCCGCTCGCTAGTTCTCAATCCCACATAACGCTACTCGAAATCAATGCGGTGCCTGCGCAACGACCCACGATGTTCTTCTTGAAACGTGCAAGTCCGATAGTGAATCGCGCTTTCAGCGCTTGAGGGTTTTGGATCTCTATGAATCCTGGGGCGTTGCCCCAGACCTGCAGTGAATATTGCGCCTTTGGCGCTAAACAGATGCTGGCGAGGACGCCATTGCCAGCACGCGAGACGCATGCGGTACCGGATCCGCAGAATTGGGCGTTGGACGTTGAGCGTTGGGCGTTTCCCCATTACGTTAGGAGTGAGATGTCGATATTCCCACTCCAAAAGTCTTCGCGGAACCTGATTATTTCAGCATCCATCTCGCTTGCGCTTGTCGCTGCTACATTGCTCCTCGCTGATTCCCCCGCTGAACAGCGCGTTCTCGACGCGATCAAATCACCCGATCTCAGCGTCGTGCATCTTTGGGCGCCCTGGTGCTCAAATTGCCAGGCGGAATTGAAAAGCGGCGGCTGGCTCAAGATGGTGAAGGATAATCCGCAGGTGAAATTTTATTTCGTTTCCGTTTGGAACAATGGCGAAGACGGCCGCGCGATGCTGCAAAAATTCCAAATTGCGGACCAGCCGAATATAGTCATCCTGGCCGACCCCGGTCCGCGCAAGGGCGACAACAAAATCAAACAATTTGCCGGTATACCGCTCTCATGGATTCCCGCGACCTGGATTTACAAAGGCGGCGATCTCCGTTACGCGTTAAATTACGGCGAAGTACGCTTCCCGGTGCTCCAACAATTTCTCGAAGACAGCAAATCGGAATGGTCGCACAAGGGAGAACCGTCCGCAGGCTCTCAATAAGGTCGACAATGCTCGAAATTCCAACCGCTCCGCAGACCAGTCTAAAGCGTCCGCCGGCGATCCTTTCGCTGATCGGCGACACGCCGTTAGTGGAGATCACGCAGGTCGACACCGGTCCGTGTCAGCTTTTTCTCAAACTCGAAAATCAAAATCCGGGGGGCTCGATCAAGGACAGGATCGCGCTGTCGATGATCGAAGCGGCGGAGAATGAAGGGAAACTGCAACCCGGTGGCACTGTCATTGAAGCCACGGCAGGAAACACCGGCCTGGGGCTGGCGCTTGTTGCCGGCGCGAAGGGTTATCGCGTCTTGCTCGTAATTCCGGATAAAATGTCGCAGGAAAAAATTTCGCACGTGAAAGCTCTTGGCGCCGAAGTGCGAATCACGCGTTCGGATGTGACCCGCGGCCATCCAGAATATTACCAGGACGTGGCGGCGCGACTCGCCGAAGAGATCCCTGGCGGCTTTTATGTGAATCAATTTAGCAATCCGGCCAATCCGCTCGCGCACGAGAGAACGACCGGGCCGGAAATTTGGGAACAGATGCGGCACGATGTCGATGCCATCGTTGTGGGTGTGGGTTCCGGCGGAACGCTGACTGGTCTGGGCCGATTTTTCAATCGCGTCAAACCGCGGCGCGGCATCGAAATGGTTCTGGCCGATCCGGCGGGGTCTGTTCTCTACGAATATGTCAGGGAGGGCAAACTGAGGGAAGCTGGGAGTTGGGCGGTTGAAGGCATCGGCGAGGATTTCATTCCTGAGATTGCGGACATGTCTCTGGTGACGGAGGCGTTCCAGATCGATGACCAGGAAAGTTTTGCCACCGTGCGCGAGCTGTTGCGCAAAGAAGGAATTTTCGGCGGTTCATCCACTGGCACACTGCTGGCCGGTGCGCTGCGTTATTGCCGGGAACAGACGAAACCGAAACGCGTCGTCAGCTTCGTTGTCGACACGGGGAACAAATATCTTTCCAAGATGTACGACGATTTCTGGATGGCGGAGCAGGGATTTCTTCTCCGCCCGCCGCACGGGGACTTGAGCGATCTGATTACGCACCGTTACGAAGCCGGCGAAGTGATTTCGGTCGGACCGACGGACACGCTGCTGACTGCATTCAAGCGTATGCGCGACAAGGATGTTTCGCAGCTGCCAGTTGTCGATCAAAACGGACGCGCCGTCGGGATTCTTGATGAATCCGATGTGCTCGTGAAAGTGCACCGGGACCCTTCGCACTTTAACGATCCAGTGAAAAATGCGATGACTGATAAGCTCGAAACGCTCCCACCAACGGCAAAAATCAATGATCTGCTGAAGGTTTTCGATCGCGGTCGTGTCGCCATTGTGATGGACGACGATAAATTCCTTGGGCTGATCACGCGCACCGATTTGCTTTCTTATCTGCGGTTGCACATGCCAAAGCAGTAAAACCGCAGATTATGCGGATGACACGCATAGGAAGCGATGATCTTCCCCCTGTTTTTAATTTTTATCCACGAAATCCGCGCAATCCGCGGTTAGATTTTAGGTCCACATGAAAAAGCAGCAGCACGGTTTTGCTACGCGGGCGATTCACGTCGGCCAGGAACCCGACCTTTCCACGGGCGCGATCATGACGCCGATTTACGCGACGTCAACATACGTGCAGGAAAGTCCGGGCAAACACAAAGGCTACGATTACGCGCGCTCCATTAACCCTACGCGGTTGGCTTACGAGCGTTGCATCGCTGATTTGGAAAGCGGCACCCGCGGATTTGCTTTCGCATCCGGGCTGGCCGCTATGTCCACTGCGCTGGAGGTGCTCGAAAGCGGGTCGCATATCGTCGCGAGCGACGATCTTTACGGAGGCACGTTTCGATTATTCGAAAAAGTCAGACGCCGCTCGGCCAATCTCGATTTTACCTATGCTGATCTCACCGATGCGGAAAATTTCGGGCGCGCAATCAAGCCGAACACGCGGATGGTGTGGATTGAGACGCCGAGCAATCCCCTGCTCAAGCTGATCGATTTAGAAGCGATCACGAAAATCGCACGCGAGCACAAGATCGTTTCGGTTTGCGATAACACGTTTGCGACTCCGTGGATTCAGCGGCCGATCGAGGCCGGCTTCGATCTGGTGATCCATTCCGCCACCAAATATCTGAACGGACATTCCGACTTGGTTGGCGGCGTGGTCGTAGTCGGCGAGAACAAGGAGCTCGGCGACCAGATTGCGTTTTTACAAAATTCAGTTGGCGCAATTGCGGGGCCGTTCGAAAGCTTTCTGGTCATGCGCAGTTTGAAAACCCTTGCGCTGCGCATGGAGCGGCACTGTTCAAACGCGATCGAAATTGCGCACTGGCTGGAAGAGCAACCGCAAGTGAAATCGGTCAGTTATCCCGGCCTGAAATCCCATTCGCAACACGATCTTGCCCGAGAGCAAATGCGCGGCTTCGGCGGCATGGTCACCATCGTTCTGAAGACCGATCTCGCTGGGACGAAGCGTTTTCTGGAGAACACGAATCTATTTTCGCTGGCGGAAAGCCTCGGCGGTGTCGAGAGCCTGATCAATCATCCCGCCCTCATGACGCATGCGTCGGTGCCGAAGGAACAACGTGAGAAACTCGGCGTGACCGATTCACTGGTCCGCTTGTCAGTCGGCGTCGAAGATGTGCGCGATCTGATCGACGATCTCGAAACCGCGCTCGACATGATTTAGTAACGGAGGATAGGTATTTTGCCTATCTTGGCCGGCGGGCATCTTGCCGGCCGAAGAAACGCAGGCTGGAAGCCCGCTCGCCGAGCCAGCCAGGATGGCTATCTTCCGCTATGGGCAACACGTTTGGTCAGCTTTTTCGCGTCACGACGTTCGGTGAATCGCACGGCGGCGGTATCGGCGTGATAATCGATGGCTGTCCGCCTAAGATCGACATCTCCGAAGCGGAGATTCAGCAGGAGCTGGATCGCCGCCGCCCTGGTCAAAGCAAAATCACCACGCAACGGAAAGAGGAAGATCGTTGCGAGATTCTTTCCGGCGTATTCGAAGGCAAGACACTCGGCACACCCATTGCGATTCTGGTGCGCAACAAAGACGCGCGCCCGGAGGATTACGCGGAGATCGCAAGAAAATTTCGACCGTCACATGCTGATTTCACTTACGAGGCCAAATATGGAATTCGCAATTGGCAAGGGGGAGGTCGGGCGTCGGCGCGCGAGACCATTGGCCGGGTCGCCGCGAGCGCGGTCGCGAAGAAGATATTGTCGATCGTGTGCCCTGAGTCCGAAATCGTCGCTTACGTCGCGCAGATTCATGAGATCGCCGCGAAAATCAATCGTTCCGTTGTAACAATGGAGGATGTGGAGAAAAATACGGTTCGCTGTCCCGACGGCGCCGCGGCGAAGAAGATGGCGTCGCTTATCGAACAAGTGCGCGTCGACGGCGATTCGATAGGTGGCGTGATTGAATGCGTTGCTCGTGGCATCCCGCCGGGACTGGGTGAACCAGTTTTCGACAAGCTCGAGGCCGACCTTGCGAAAGCGATGCTGAGCATACCAGCCACCAAAGGATTTGAGATCGGTTCCGGATTCACGGCAACGCGAATGCGCGGCTCGGAGCACAACGATCCATTTGAAATGCGCGCTGGGAAAATCCGTACAGCGACAAACAACTCCGGGGGCGTGCAAGGCGGAATCAGTAATGGCGAGGAGATTTATTTTCGGATCGGCTTTAAGCCCATAGCCACGATCGCGTATGAACAGAAAACCGTGACCGCGTCGCGCGAGCAGACCAAACTCGCCGCACGCGGGCGCCATGATCCGTGTGTCCTTCCTCGGGCTGTTCCAATCGTCGAGGCAATGGCCGCGATCGTGCTTTGCGATCACGCGCTGCGGCAAAAAGCGATCGGTTCGCCGGGTTGGTCGGAGTAAAATCAATAGAAATCGCTTCGCACAAAGTCCACAACGGACGCAAAGGAAATGACCGAGAATTAAATTGGCAAAGAGGTTTTGGACGGCGCGTTTCTCGTTCATACGAGACTTGGGCCGGGATTGCTCGAATCGGATACGAAGTTGCGTTAGCGCATGAGTTGAGGAAGAAAGGCTTAACCGTCGAGCGCCAGAGACCGATGCCAATTGTCTACGATGGTGTGCGATTCGATGAAGCCTTTCGAGCGGACTTAGTTGTAAATGCGAAAGTAATTGCCGAACTAAAGTCGGTGGAAACAACTGCTCCCCTTTATGCCAAGCAGCTTCTAACGCAGTTGCGGTTGAGTGGATTAAAACTCGGCCTGCTCATAAACTTTGGAGAAGTGCATCTCAAAAACGGGATCAAACGAATCATTAACGGCAAGTTAGACGATGAAAGTCCGTGCGACCGTCTCTTTGTGACCTTTGTGTGCGTTGTGCGAGGAATCTGAATAGCGATGAACTACATCACAGCGATTGGGCTTGAGGTGCATGTTCAGCTTAAGACGCGCTCAAAAATGTTTTGCGCGTGTCCAGTTGAATTTGGGGCTGAGCCGAACACGCACACCTGCCCGGTTTGCCTCGGGTTGCCGGGCGCTTTGCCGGTGATGAATCACGAAGCCCTGCGCATGACGGTGCTCACCGGCCTCATGCTCGAATGCGACGTCGCGCCGATCTGCAAGTTCGACCGGAAAAATTATTTCTACCCGGATATGTCGAAGAATTACCAGATTTCGCAATACGACATGCCGCTTTGCACCAATGGCAGCGTGTGGCTGCACGATCTCGCTTACCCCAAGGACGCGCAAAAAAATATCACGACGCCAGAGAAGGAGGTCCACCTTGTGCGCATTCATCTCGAGGAGGATGTGGCAAAAAGTTTCCACTTCGAGAACAGCACGGGAATCGATTTCAACCGGGCCGGCACGCCCCTGATGGAGATTGTGACCCAGCCGGAGATTAATTCGCCCGAGGAAGCGTTTGCTTTCTTAACTTCGCTTA
>QHOW01000019.1 GCA_003219435.1 Verrucomicrobiota bacterium
ACCGCAACCAATCCGCCCACAATCGTCCGAGGTTGGGGCGTCAGCCGGAACGGTGGCGGTTGCGGCTCGCCCTTCGTTACTTCCACTGATGGCGCCAATGACATGATAGTGTGGGTGGTAGGCACTGAGGGCGACCAGCGATTACACGGTTATGATGGAGATACAGGCGCAGTTGTTTACCATGGCGGCGGCCCAAACGAACTGATGGGAGGCACACACTCGTATAGCACCACTGGCATTGTGGCTCGGGGGCGCATCTACATTGCCACTGACAATAAAGTTTATGCTTTTGCCGTTCCGACACCTACACCTTCACCATCACCTACGCCGACTGCGACGGCGACCCCCCAAGCATGATACCGCCGTCTCGGTCGAATCCAGGGCCTCGCGCGCCGTCTCGCACGATACCGCCGCCTCGCTCGACGCCGTGGAGCCAGGGCGCTGAATAACAACTTCGGTTTCGTCGGCTCTTTTAGCCCACTCTCGGAGAAACGCGCATGAGAATTCGATAGAGTTTATCTTGGCGTCTTGTGAAGAACGTATCGGACGCGACGAAGGATTTCTGGTTTGCAGCCGGGCTGTTGGTGTTTGCGGCGGTTGCCTTCTATTTTACAACCAAGGCGACGATGCACGACTTCGACAATACCGGTCGGATTGCTTCGGCATTGTTGCACGGACATCTTGAGTCGCCATCGCGATTCGAGACCGCATAAGATCGACATCGTTTTTCCCAATGAGCGAATCGGAGAGATCGGCAACGGCACGGCGCGATTTGGTCGTGGCCATTATTCTTGGCTTGATCGCAGCCCTGGTGTTCTTCGAGTCCACAAAGCCCACGCAACAACATTTCGATTACACGTTTCGAATCGCCGGCGCGCTCTTGCACGGCCACGTCGGCTTGGAAACGCGTCCGCCATCTTGGTTGAACGAAATGGTCCCGCGCGACGGCCGCCTTTACTCGGTCTTCCCGCTGGGCGCCGTGCTCAGCATGGTCCCGCTCGCGATTTTGCAGCGCGCGGGGTGGATCGACAATTTTTGCGGTCATTGGGTGGCCACCATCCTGGTTGCCTGCTCGGTTTATTTCTTTTTTCGCCTAACAGAAATTCGGAGCCAACCGCTCGTTCGGCGAATCTTCTTTGCGCTGTTCCCGATCTTCGGTACGTGGGCGTGGTGCAATTTGGGCTTCGGCGGCGCGTGGCAGCTCGCGCTCGGATTTGCATTGCTTGGAGAAGTCGCGTCGCTCTACTTTCTCCTGGTTCGGCCGCGGCCGTTTTTGGCCGGCATATTTTTTGCGCTCGCAGTCGGCAATCGCACCGAGCTCGGGCTTACGCTGCCATTCTATCTCTATTTTGTCTGGCGTGGCGCTGCCGGTGTCGATGCTCAGAATTGGGGAAATTTCTTGCGTAGTCTCCGGAAAAGTTGGCCGGCGCTGGTTTGGTTCCTGAGCGTCCCGGTCATTCTTGGCCTGCTGACAGCGGCTTACAATTTTTCTCGTTTCCATTCCATTTTCGATTTCGGATACGCGCACATCCCCAATCTGATGAGAGAACCGTGGTATCAACGCGGCCTGTTCTCGATCCACGCAATTCCTTGGAACATGCAGAAAAGCTTGTTCGAAGGTTTCAATGATTATCCCCGTTTCCCGTTCTTTCGATTTTACCCATTCGGGTGCTCGATCTTTCTCAGCAGCCCGTTTCTTGTCCTTCTTTTTCGCGAAGGCGGACAGTTCAAGACAGCTATTTGGCTGATCATTGGGGCGATAATGTTCGTGCTATGGTGCCACGGAAATCCCGGTGGCTGGCAGTTTTCTTATCGCTACGCGATTGTTTTGCTCCCGTGGATGTTCCTATTGATCGTCAGCAATGGACCAGCGAAAATCTCGACGATTGAATTGTCGCTCTTTGCTGTGTCGGTCGTGATTAACGCCGCGGCGACGTATCAATTTCTTTGGACGAACCTCATTCATCCATGAATCCGCGTGGGCCGCGTATCCTCTGGGCCCTTGCACTTGCCTTCGCGTTTGTTTTGTCGATCCGTGCAGTGCTTCGCGGAGGCTACATCGGGCCCGACTATCACACGCATCTATCGCGGCTGATTCAGTGGCCGAAGGTTTTCGATTTTTCCGCCACCAACCCACCGATTTACTACTTGTTGGGTCACCCATTTTTCTTGCTTATCGGATCGAGCAATTACTTCCCAATCACCTTGTCGATACTCCAGGTAGCAATTAATCTCGTCGCGCTCTGGTTTTTTTTTGGTTACACGCAGCCGTGCTTTAGGTCCTCACTAATTCATTCAGCCTTTTGCTTGTTTCTGGTCTTTTTACCGGTGCGAGTCATCCACGCCGCGACAATCGGGCCGGATTCGATGACAGTTCCGCTGTTTGTTTTGCTGCTCTTTGTTCTCGACAGCGTTTTGCTCAGCGAACGTTCGCCTCTTCCGAATACGGCATTTCTCGGTTTGGCTTTAGGAGTAGCAGTGTGGGTGAAATACAGTTTCATGGCGCTGATCCCGACGCTGCTCCTTGTTTTCTTTGTCCTCTGGCCAAAGCGTCGATGGAAAATTGGACGCTTCTTTGCGACTTGCGTTCTTAGCCTGGCTGTGCCCTGCGCGCTGTCGATTCACAGTTTTTGGGCAAGCAGCCGAGCGCACGGCTACAACACGGAGAAACATTGGGTGCAAAAAGGCATCCCGCCCGATATGACCTACCGAGACCTTCTTCTTGTAAAGACAAACGACCTTCGACTGTTTCGGGCGCCCGAGTACTTCAAGCGCGAGATTCTTCTGCCGCACCGATATAGCTATCTCGGTTTGTCGCACATGGGCGTTTTCACTGATCCGATGAATCTGTTTCAGGACCTTTCTGTCCCACAAAATATCGGGAGAGTTCTTATTCCTGATCAGAAGACGCGTCGCGCTTGGAAGACGCCGGTCATGTCAGCATCAATGTCTCTTGGGATAATTTGGACGGTGTCAGCCTTGATCGGAACAGCGTGGCTTTTGGTGTCTGCTTTTTGCCGACTTACCAAAGGCGACCTTGAGCGCGAACACATCACAATTCTGCTGGGTACGGCCTATTTTTTGCTCATGTTTCTGCCAATTCCGTTCGTTCACGGCGGTGCGCTCTTCGGCTACTGGACGCCGCGGCTTATTTTGTCTGCTCTGCTCTCATTTTACTTGGCGGCGTTTCTATTTATCGACAGGAAAATAGCGCGAAGATTAGAGGGAATCCCGTATGCCGTTCTGCTTCTGGTTTCCATCCAATGCGTGATCGAGGTCGTCATGCTCATTTGATTGAGCGCGACTGTTTGCTGGCAATTATACCCCAAAAGGTTCGCGTTTCCAGCGGAAGGTTGGAATCAGATGCTAGCCAGTAGGCGGTAGCCAGCGAATTGATTATGATAGAAACGGCGATTAGCCCGACCAACAAATAACGCAGGCGAAGCAAAACGATTCCACCTGCGCCCAGAAAAACTACCACACAAAAAATCAGAAACGGGTATAGGTCAGCGGCGTAACGCTGAGCCAAAGCAAAATACGATAAGATACAAACGAACTGAGCGAAGAGCGCGAGCGCAGTCCAACGCTGAAGGTAATCCGTTCGACCCGGTAGAACGAGACATACAATTCCCATGATCGCCCCCACAATAATCCAACTCGAGCACCATGGAACCGACAAGAAGACCTCGCTAAGTGGCAGCGAGAAAGGTGCGTAATTCGGAAGAGCATGTCTATCTACGCGAAGAAAAGGCGGATGAAGATGGAGCGATGGAGGAACCAAACTGAAATAATCCGCAAAGCTATACGGAATGCGGGTCAGGTTGAAGATGCCGTGCTTGTGGGCGAACTCTCGGTGGACCGGGTTTATGTAGAAATCGTAGGTTGCTCCGGTGAAACTCCCAAACTTAGCGTAGTTGAGGAGGAGGTAGAATAGGAGTCCCGCAGCGAGAAGAAGAAAGAGCGCCGCAAAATCAGCCAGGCGACCCTCACGGCGTATTCGCAGAGCAAGGAATGGGGCTATCATTACAAGCGGAGCCCCGAATGTGACCCGCGAAAGCAAAGCGAAGCTCGAAGAGAGAGAGAACGCGATCAGCGAATAGGTCAAAGCACGGCCTTCTGCATTTCTAGAAAGGCCGGCGAAAAAGAGTGCCGTAAGAGACCAAGCTAGTCCCCAGATAATCCCTTCATTATAGATGGAGAGATTTCCAAGAAGAAAAAGGAAAGGGGAACCCAGGACGAATCCCACTACCAACGCATTTCCCAGCAACCTGCGCGCCGGCACCGAAAGTGGAGATTTGAGCAAGGAGCTCGCAATGAGACCTGAAAAGGCAAACAGGCCAATCGTCCCTGCTAAGAAGCCAGAAACGCGAGACCACCTTCCGCGTCCTAGTGGGTAAATGAAGTTCAACGGAATTCGCACGAACGCCGGGAAGGGCCCAAAGTACATGCGCACTTTGCCGTTCACAATCATTGCTTCAGAGCTAATTGCCCCCGCGTCGACGCCCACGTCTCCACGCAGAAAATGCTCCGCGTGTGAATCGTACGCTTCCCCGAGCCATTCTTTGACGAGCACGTGTTTACCACCGCTCGTCGCAATAATCCAGACCAGCACGCCCATCGCAACTGTGAGCGGCAAAAGACGCGGCGCGTTCGGCATTTGTTAAATCAACAGTCAAACGGCGTAAGCGGCGACAAAAGCTATTTGCGCAACTCGTGATAATAACTGTGAAAGGGCTTGGTTCTCTGCGCGTCGAAAAGGCTAAACTTCGCGAGTCCCATCTTCTGCATCCTGAACTTCAGAGATGTCCACAGCACCCCTAGACCATATTTCACGCTCCGTTTGAAGCTGATCGAGGATGCTTCCGCAAAATATTTCGTTGGGCAGGAAATCTCGCCGATGCGATAATTGAAGTAAATCGCTTGCGCGAGTATTTCGTTATCGAACAAGAAATCGTCGCTGTTTTCCTCGGTCGGCAACGACTCAAGGACCTCGCGCGAGAAGGCACGGAATCCCGTGTGGTACTCCGACAGCTTATAGCCGAGCAGGAGATTCTGAACGGCGGTCAGAAATCTGTTGGAAATATACTTGTAACGCGGCATCCCTCCCTTTAGCGCACCAACACCCAAAATACGCGAGCCTAGGGCAACGTCGTAATTGCCAGAGGCAATCATTCCAGCCAGTGGAGTCACCAGCTTCGGCGAATACTGGTAATCAGGATGCAACATGATCACAATGTCCGCACCTCTCTTAAGAGCTTCACGGTAGCAAGTTTTTTGATTCCTGCCGTAACCCAGGTTCGTTCTGTGCTGGAACGTGGTGACGTTGAGTTTGCGCGCCAAAGTCACTGTCTCGTCCGAACTGCTGTCGTCAACAAGGAGCACTTCGTCAACAATATCAAAGGGGAGTTCTTCATATGTTTGGCGCAGTGTCCTGGCGGCATTGTACGCCGGCATGACTACGACAATTTTCTTTTCGTCAAGCACGGCGGTTATCTCCTCAGCGCTCTCTTGGACTGCGGTTGAAAGGTAAAAGTGCAATCTCTTTGCGTCCGGCGCACGTCAAACGTCTTGCATAAGTGAGAACTACTCTATGGATCGAGATGCCGCGTCTGCAACGTCCCTTCCAAGAACCCTAAACGCGGCAGTCACCATAACATGATTCGAAGCGGAGCCGTGTACATCCTCGGCGCATGCATGTCAATTCTTTGTTCGTGGCAATTGGATCCTCTTGCAAAATCTTGCCCAATGGCCCGGCATCGCGGGCAGGCCGGCCATTGACCCGCTACAGCAGACAGGCGAATGGTGGCAGGCAGGGAGGCGGCTACAGATCGTCGGGCGTGCGCTATCTCCTGAAATCGAGCGCGCCTTTTTTGAGCGCATAAACGTAGCCGACCATCAAGATCGTGATGAAACTGAGCATGCTCCAGAAGATCAGATCGCTCTGTTTGATCGCGTCTCTGTAAACCACCGCCCACGGGTACATGAAAACGATCTCGAGATCGAAAAGGATAAAGAGCATCGCCACGAGATAAAACTTCACGCTGAATCTCGGATGTCCTTCGCCCTGAGGAATCATCCCGCATTCGTACGCAGTATCTTTTGCTGGTGTGCGTTTCCCGGTTTTGCCTACCAGGACACTAACGAACAGCGCCGAAGCGGCAAACAGAATTGCTACGACGATTTGCAGGAGGATTGGCAAATATTCGTGCAGCATCCGGGACCTCTCCCGAAACCAATTCGTTGTCCGGCTCCGCTTACCTTACGCCGGGAAGATGGCCATTGTGTTGGGCAATCGCGCTGGCCAAAGCCGATGGCAAGCCCTTGTATTTCTTGCCGTTCTTCTTGACCGCGCCCCGCGCCACGAGGTTTTGCAATTTCTCGTAGGCTCGCAAGCGCAGCATTTCCTCGCCACCGCTAGCGGCGTTGCGGGCCCGAAGATTCTCGTGCACGATGTCGAACAGTTGTTTGAACTCGAAGGACGAACGCCGGGAGAGCACTGCCACTAGCTCCTCCGTCACCAAGTCCGGGACTCGACGGGAAAATGCATTTTTCTTTAGAATAGCCATAAGGCCGAAATAATAGCAGAATTTTCGCACATTGCATCAGTTTTCTTTGGAACCCAGAAACAGTGCCGAAATGGCGCAGCCGACTAGTAGCATCGGGTCTCGATTCTAAATGTCGGACTCTGGATGCGTGCGAGATAATAGCCCGGCGGTCGCCCTACTTATGGGGTTCCGCTTGGACTTGGTGATGGTTGCGGGCTTCCCGGCGGAGGAGAACCCAATCCGCTTAAACTACTGCTTGCTTTCTGGCGTGCCGCCGCACCAGCCCCGCTCAGAATAGCCAGGCCGATCACCGATTGATTAAATGTGATTGGACCGACCGACTCAGCTACGTAACCATCGCGCTCATATCGCTGAGAGGAAACGATCGGACTCAGATGCTTCGTGATTACCTCCGGCGACGGAAGCTTGTTCAGATCAACAGAACTACTTATCGCCGGCATAAAAGCCGCCGCCAACAATAACATTGGCCGAAGCGAAGCATCGAGCCGGGAGTATAGAAGTTGGGTGTCGATATAGGCAAAAAAATTTGTCGGCGCCGGCACCAGGCGCACAGCGCTTTTGTAGGTTTGCGAATCCGCAAGTTCTGACGAGGCGTTCCCGCTGCGTTTTACTGCCTCTTCCACCGAAACCGGATTGAAACCGGCGACGAGGAGCCGGTCCGACAATGCGATCGTCGGGGTGATTGCAACAAGAGCTCCGGGCGATTGCATCGAAAAATAGCGCACCCCATCCTTTTCCGCCCGGGTCCAGATCGCGTCTTCGCCGGCACGCGTGGCGGCCTCCACGATCTTTCCGGCCTTGGCCACATCCAATACTGGCAGCGTCAGAAGCAAAGTTGGCCAATGGGCGCTCGACGGCCAGTCCGCTAACGATCCTAGCTCGAGCCCGAACGCAGCTTTCCAATCATCGGCTGTAACCCCGCTATCGGAGAACGCCTGAGCCAGTTTCTGCGTCATGCCGCTGAAGCCTGCTGCCTGGTTTAGCGTCTCCATTCTTTCTCCGAGATTGAGCAGCATCGAAAGATAAAAAAACGTCTCTTTGGTGCCCAGCGTCAGCGAAGATCGCGTGAGCGCCGTCCCGCCATCGCGAGATTCCAACCGCGGCATTCCCACAAAGAGCAGGTCGTAGATTTTGCCGCCATCCAACCATGTCGCACCAGAGATGCTTCGCACCTGTTCCAGGATGGTCTGCTGTTTGGTCGCTGCCGACGACTGGATTGCGGCCCGGAGGGCGGCAAGCCGCTGGGCAAATGTCTTCGGTTGGAGATAAAAAAACAGCGCGTAATTCGATGGCCGGTGAGAGATCGTCGCGCGATACGCCTCGTCGTTGTCGAGCGTCTCGTTTGGATCTTTAGCGCGGCGATCAGCGCGATCGAGAAGGGCCTTTAATTGCTTCAGATCATTGGCCGCGAAAAACCAGGGGCGATCATACGCCGTCGCGAGCGTAAATGGGGCAACAGCAACTAGTTCGATTTCGTGATGTTCGTAATGCAGTTTCTCGCGCCTGGCACCTGGATTTCTTTCCAAAAACTTCGACCGCCATTTGCCGATTACTCGCTCTGCGTCTGCGATGCTTCCTCGAAAACGGAAACCACCCGCAAGTTTTGGGCTGTTATCGTCGAGCGATGTTAGCGCAAAAAAAACATTCTTCGGCTCGAGTTGTTCGAACTCCAGCAGGGTTTGAGCCCCGAAAGCTTTCGGGGTTTCCGAAAGGCCAGCCAGCGGCTTACGAAGAAAATCCTGCACCTCAGGCTCGCGGTAGAGCGCATAGATTTCGGACTGGTGCCATTGATCGCGTGTTCGATTGAAGTCCGGCATGTGTGCCAGGAAAATTGTCTCGCGCGGCAAAAGCACACTCACGTACGCACTCGAAGTTCTTTGAGAAAGATTCCAGATGTACCAGCCCGCCACCGCGGCCGCCGCGCCAACGACGACGAGCAAAATTAGACGTTTCATGGGCAGCCACTGTAGCGGCGGTCTATAACCGTCGCTAATGAATCATCATGCTCGCGGATGGAACTGTCGATGCACAGCCTTAAGCCGCTGCTGATCGACATGCGTGTAAACTTGCGTTGTCGAAATATCCGCGTGGCCGAGCATTTCCTGGATAATACGCAGGTCAGCGCCATTCCCCAGCAGATGTGTCGCAAAACTGTGCCGAAGAAGATGCGGATAAATGTTCTTCTCCAATCCGGCGTGCCGCGCATGTTTTTTCACGATCTGCCAGATGCGCACGGTCGTTAATTTGGTGCCGCGCTCCGAAAGGAAAATCTCGCTGCCGCTGCGACGCTTGACGAGTTTCGGGCGTTCGGTGGAGAGGTACGCAGCCAGCGCTTCGCACGCTTTGCGGCCGACTGGCACGAGGCGCGTCTTATTTCCTTTGCCCGTCACGCGCACAATCCGGTCTTCGAAGTTGAAATTCTCCAGCCGCGAGTTTGCCAGCTCGGAAATGCGCAGTCCGCTCGCGTAAAGCAGCTCGATCATTGCCCGATCCCGCAATCCATGGGGGGCATTCGTATCGATCTTTTCCAGAAACTGCTCGACCTGCAATTCGTTGAGTGTCTCAGGGAGATAACGCTCAATGCGCGGGAGCGCCAGCGCCTCAGCCGGATCGCGCTCGAGCATGCCTTTGGCGGCCAAAAATCGAAAAAAAATCTTCAATGCGACCACGATCAATTTGATCGATGAGGCGGAAAGCCCGGAGCGTTTCCGGTCGGCGAGATATTCGCTGATGAGCGGCAGGGACACGGCACGCGGATTGTCGATTTTTTTCTTTGCGAGACACCATTGCGCGAATTCGCTCAACGACCTTTGGGTAGAAAGTTGATAATTTTCAGACAAACCGCGCTCGACCGCGAGGAAGCGGATAAACGAGTCGATCGCCTGTTCCATTCCGTTAAAGATTCCGCGAAAGGCCAAGTCTTGGCAATCGCGCGATTAACAAATGGGTAGTGACGATGGAAGCTTCGCTGCCCTTCTCGCGCGACCTTATTGACAAGGAAAGGTTAAATGTTCGATGTTCCACCTGAGATGAGCCTGGATCTGAATACCATTCTGAAAGATTGGCCGCACGAGAACGGCAACATTAAAGTGCGCAAGATAACCGGCCTCGATGGACGCGAGAAGTTGCAATTGCGCGTCGATCTCGGCGTGTTGCAGATGGAAATGAGCGGGCGCCCCGATGGTCAACGCCCGCACAAATGCGAGTCTCTCCTGGAGTATCATCAAAAGCGGGCGGCCCGGGCGGAGGAGAAAGGCCAGCCCTACGAGTTGACGCCTGAACAATGCGCCGAGCTCCAGCAGGAAGGCATCCAATATTATCATCGCTATTTGAGCCTGTTTCAGATCAACGATTTCGCCGGCGTGGTGCGCGACACACAGCGTAATCTCGATCTTTTTACTTTTGTCGCCGAGCACACCGATCGGGAAGAACTTTCCTGGAGCGTGCAACAGTTCCGGCCTTATGTGCTCATGATGAGCACGCGCGCCAAAGCCTCCATTTTTCTTGGCCAGGGCAAATTCGGCGAAGCCATGGCCGAAATCGAGCGTGGTCGCGACGCCATCGCCGATTTTTTTCAGCAGTCAAACTTCCCCGAGCTAGTATCGAAAAGCTCGGAAATCGCATTTCTGGAAGACTGGCTCGAAGAAGTGAAAGCGAAACGTCCGCTCTCGAAGTTGGAGATCATGCAACGCGAAATGGAAAGCGCGATTGCAAAGGAACTATACGAGCGTGCGGCGGAATTGCGCGACGCCATCAACCTGTTGAAAGCGCAAATGCCCACGTAAGAGACTGTTGAAATACTGGAATGGTTCGCGCGTGGAGGCGGAAGCGGCGCATGGCAAAGAGCGAGTGAGGCGCATCCCCATGGCGGGCTGCAACGAACAAGCGACGCCTCGCGCCCGAAGGGTTGCATCAATTGTCTCTTGGCTTCCTAGAAATCAGGCGGCCTGCGCAGGAGCACGGCGGCGCGATGCCTTTGCATTTTGGCAGCGGGCATTTAGCTGTGTTGCGAATATGAAAATTATACTCTGTTGGCTGGTCCTGAGCGTTTCGTTCCTGTTTTCTGCCCGCGCCGACCTGACGATTGTCTATTCGTCAACAATCGCGCCGGCGTCGAAGACCGGAAACGATGAGGCAGCCGAACCCGCCCGAGCGGGCGCAAACATGACAATCAAGATTAAAGGCGACAAGGCCCGCATCGATGCTTCGCCGCAGCTTACGACGATTTTCGATGGGAAAACGGGCGAGGTGATAAACCTGTTAAATGACCAAAAGACCGTTGTGCGTATTTCGCCGGACAAACTGAAAGCCGTTACCGATATGCTGGAAAAGTTCAGCGACAAAAAAGCATCCCCGGAAAAACCCAAGCTGACGCCGACGGGCCAGAAGGAAACGGTCAACGGCTACGAAACCGAGCAATTCACCTATAACGGCCCCGGTTTTAAGGCCATCTACTGGATTGCGCCTGATTACCCCGACGGCGCTGCCATTCTGGCGCAGCTCCAATCCGTCAAATCGGAATTCTGGGATGCGGCCAACACCAAGATGCCCGATTTTCGCGATTTCCCCGGGCTGCCGATCCGCACACGGATGATCCTTAGTAAGGAAATGCCCGCAGACAAGCCCGGCGCGAGCCCGTCCGGGCACGACACGGAAATCACGAGCACGATTACGTCCGTAGGCCACGACCCGATTAACAACAGTGAGTTCCTCGTTCCAGGCGATTTCAAAGAAACGAAGCTGCCGGACATTTTTAACAAACCGAAGCCGGCTCCGTCCGTTTCGCCGAATCCATAAAGAGGCGGGGACCGACCCGCAAAAATTTTCGACAAAAACGGCAACACCTTGGTGGGCCCAGGCACTCGCGAAATTCGCGAATGCCTGCGGTCTGAGCGGGTGGATCGAAGCTCTCGCCTGGGCTACTCCGAAAGCGTTGGCGAGCAAGCGGCGGGGCAAGAGGCTTCGGTAGGTCAGGGAAATCGTTAAAGAGTTCAAAAGTTACAAATTCGAGAACCAACGATGCAATCCCATGAGGCGGGTAACGTTTTAACTAATCGAGTGGCCTTGCCCGATGCTTCAACGCTTATGCGTAACACCTCACCGTATTCCCGTATCGCATTCCCACGTGACTCTGGTCATCTTGTCCGCGAGGACATCAAAATCGAACGGGCCGTAGTGCCCGATGCCGCCTTTCCTGCCCTTTTTGGATACAATATAATGTCCGGGCGGGAGTGGAACCCGAAATTGTCCCTGCTCATTCGTGGTAAAGGATGTGACTTCCGTTCCCTTTTCGTCCTCTACGACGAAAGTGGTATTCGCCAGCGGTTTCGAACTAGGAGCATCCGCCCTTATTGGTCCAGGCTGGGTTGGGCTAAACGTAATCACTCCTTCGATCCCCGTTCCCGATCCGGATTGTATTTGCCCTGAAGAGAAACATGCAGCCATGACCAGGAACACCAGAATGATTGGGAATTTTCCGATTGCCATTATTTAAATTATTCCCACCAGATCGGTTTCGGGTCAAAAACCATAACGCAAATTTTCGGGGAGTGCACGCCGCTGGCGTGCTCCGTTTGGCCGCTCGCCAAATGGTATTGCCGAACGCCGTGCAAACGTCACTGTTTGGATCGAACACGTGGATGTGATCCGGCGGTTTCGGCCAGCGGCCGAAAACAGCACGCGGGCCGCGTGCGCTCCCCGGATTGAGCCCGCTTCAACGCTTCAGCGTTCTCAGAACGACTTGACGACTCATTTGTTGCGCTGAAACTTCTCGCGCTCGCGCCAATTTATGAAACGCTATCTGCCTTTTATTATTGTTGCCGTCGTTGCGATCGCCACGCTGGGGAGCGGAGCGATGCTCTATCGCGCAAAGCTGCCCCATCCGCTTACCATCCCCGAAGACAAGAGCGTCTCTCGAGAAGGCGATGCCGAATCAAAGCACGTTCGCGGCAATGCCAACGCACAGGTTACGCTGGAAGAATTCGGCGACTTTCAATGCCCTCCCTGTGGCAGCATCTCCGGTTTTCTTGATGAGTTAGTGAAAGAATACGACCCGCATTTGCGCATTGTCTTTCGCAACCTTCCGCTCGAGATGCACCAGCACGCACGCGAAGCCGCGCTGGCTGCTGAAGCTGCGGGTCTGCAAGGTCGTTTTTGGGAGATGCACGACGTCCTTTATCGGGAGCAAGCCACATGGAGCAAAGCCGATAACCCGCGTGAATTGTTCGATTCTTACGCGGGAATGATCGGGCTCGATGTCGATCAATTCAAAAAGGATATGGACGGAGAAAAAGCCAGGGCGCGAGTCGATTCCGATCAGGAGCGCGCTAATTCGCTCGGGGTGCAAATGACTCCCACCGTCTTTATCAACGATCATCAAATGAGTCCGAATGATAAAACGCCTGAGGGTCTGCGTGCTGCCATCGATGCGGCCTTGAAAGAAAAATCATAAAACGCTGGGGGATTCGCGGGCTGATCCTATGACCGTATCGCGATTTCGAAATATTCTTTATATCGTCGTCGCTATCGTTTCCCTGGCGGGGCTGGCGGATGCAGCTTATTTGACAGTGCAGGCGTTGACCGGGGAAACGGCTGTTTGCGGAGGATCGCCGGATTGTTTCCGTGTGCTGGGCAGCTCGTTCGCGAAAGTAGCTGGGGTGCCCCTGGCCGCATTCGGATCGCTGGCTTACTTCAGCGTATTCAGCTTCGCCACGTTCGCGGCTTTCGGCTATGCGCGCGCGCGACTATTTCTCAGTTTGACGGTCGGGGCAATGTTCCTCGCCACTCTCTGGCTGCTGTATGTGCAGGCCTTCCTGCTGCACGCGTTCTGTCGCTACTGTCTTTTCTCGGCGGCGATCATATTCTTGCTTGCCGGGCTCGTGATTGCCCTGCCGCCTTCGCAGGACGCGTCGGAGACATCGGATCGCTAGGTCCTATCTGCTCGATGCGAATTCTGGTGATTGAGGATGAAAAGAAAACGGCGGCTTTTCTGGCCAAAGGACTGCGCGAAGCCCGGTTCGGTGTCGATCTCGCGCAGGACGGCGAAACCGGTTTGGAGCTTGCGCGGACGACAAAGTTCGATCTTCTCATCGTCGATATCATGCTGCCAAACAAAGACGGTTGGCAGGTGGTCGCGGAACTGCGGCGCGACGGCATTCGCACGCCCATTCTTTTTCTCACCGCCCGGGACAGTGTGCGCGATCGAGTGAAAGGATTCGAGCTGGGCGCGGACGATTATCTGGTAAAACCGTTCGCGTTTTCCGAGTTGCTCGCCCGGGTGCGCTCGCTGCTGCGGCGCGCTCCCGCGCAACACGAAGATCGTCTACGCATCGACGATTTGGAGCTCGACTTGAAGCGACACAAAGCGGTTCGTTCCGGCATGCCGCTTAATCTGACACCGAAAGAGTTTCTGCTTCTCGCTCATCTGGTTCGCTCCGCCGGTGAAGTCGTATCGCGCGCAGAAATAGCCGAGCACGTTTGGCACATCGGGTTCCGGACTGATACGAATGTCGTGGAAGTCGTGGTGCGCCGCCTGCGGGCGAAGGTGGACGATCCATTCGAGACCAAATTGGTTCACACGATTCGCGGCGTAGGTTATGTCCTCAAGGCGCACTGAACCGCGCTCGATCGCAGCGCAGCTCGTCCTGCTTTTCACGCTAGCCGCGACGCTATTGCTTTTCTGCGGGCTCGGCGCGTTTTATTGGATTGTCGTTCGACATGCCTTCGCGGAAGACAATGCTGTTCTGGCCGACAAAATTTCCGGATTAAGCGCAGACTTCAGAGAGAGCGGGCCAAGAATTTTCGGCGAGGAATTGAAAACGCGCCGCGCCGGCGACCATGCCCCTTATTGGATCAGGATTCTCGATTCCGAAGGCCATACCGTGACGGAGACGGCTGGAATGGAGCGCTTCGTGCCGCTGAGCGTGTTCCCGCCCGCCCAAAAATCGACATCGTCTATCGGCGGCTCAAAAGATTATCGCACCGGCGCGAAGTTGTTTTCATTAGTCGCGGTGAACGAGAAAACCGGAGGCCAAACTTACACAATCCAAGTCGCGCAAGACCGGTCAAGCGACGAACAACTTGAAGGAAGATTCGGCGTTTTACTGATCGTTATGCTGGCGGGCAGCATTCTTGCCTCGGCCATTATCGCAATCGCGGTCACAAAGCACGGTTTGCGCCCGCTCGCAGAAATGACGCGTTCACTCGAACGAATCGGGCCGGCCCATCTGAACGAACGGGTGGCGCTGGCTGGCTGGCCGCGTGAGCTTCAGCCGCTCGCGACTACTTTCGACGTGATGCTGGCCAGGCTCGAAGATTCCTTCAAGCGGCTCTCGCAGTTTTCCGCCGATCTCGCCCACGAATTGCGCACGCCCGTCGCCAACATCATGGGCGAGGCCCAGGTCGCGTTAACACGTGAGCGCACGCCCAGCGAGTATCGCGAAGTCATCGAATCCACCATTGCCGAATGCGAACGGTTGTCGGGAATCGTGGACAATCTCCTCTTCGTGGCGCGAGTGGACGCGGCTCGCGAATCCATCGAGCGGAAGCTGATTGATGCTCGCGCCGCCGTGGAAAAGATCGCGACGTTTTATCAAACACTCGCGGAGGATCGAAATGTCGCCATCCATTGCAGCGGCGAAGGCGAAATTTACGTCGACCCCGCCTTGTTCGAGCGCGCCTTGGGCAATCTGATGGATAACGCGCTACGCTTCACTCCCGAGGGCGGCACAATTCAAATATCGATTACAGTAAAAGCCGCGCATTCCGAAGTAACAGTCAGCGATAATGGATACGGAATAACGCCAGAAGATTTGCCGCGCGTGTTCGACCGCTTTTATCGTGTCGATTCATCGCGCAGCTCCGACGGCGCGGGTTTGGGGCTGGCACTCGTGAAATCGATTGTCGATCTTCATGGCGGCTCGGCCAAAATCGAGAGCGAAGTTAATCGCGGCACCACCGTCACGCTTACCTTCCCAAAGCAAGCTGTCGGAACATAGGCTTGCTGCTGTGCGCCCAGCGGGTTTGAAACCCGCTGCCAGGGATCAGCCGACAACATATCCGGAGGCCATAGGCCATGCTCCCAAAAATTTCTCTTGCCAATCATTACAATTTTGTAATGATCCGCGGATTCTATGAGAAAAATGTCCTTTCTTTGTGGAGTTGGCCGGGGCTGGCTCATCCCGTTGATGGCATGCGTATGTTTAATGTTTCCGGCCATTAATCATTCGGCCATCGCGCAGGCGGTCACAGACCAGGAAGTTGTCGTCACGGGAGAGGAAGTGCCCAGCGCGTACGGCGCACCTCCCGGACTTTCCCGCAGCCGCTTTTCCAACACAACGCAAGCCTACGTTTTGCCGCCATGGGCATTTTTCTTCGGAGAGATTTACGAGGGCCAGGGGTTCCGCCACGGGCCGCCCGACCATCTTTTCACTCAGGAGATCGAAATGGGTTTGCCCTATCGTTTTGGGGTGGCGGCGGAAGCAAAGTTCGAACGATTTAATGGTGGTGGGGGTCCGGAAACAGTGAGCGTAGAAGCACGATGGGCTCTTGCTGAGTGGAATAAGATTCCGCTCAATCCAACGCTCTTCGCCGAATACAAATTCGGTGTCGGCACTATTCGACACGAAGAAGGACCGCCACCGCCTCCTGGAGAGGAAGAGGAAGAAAGCGGCCCGCCTAAAGTTCCCGATGCCTACGAATTTCGTCTGCTCCTCGCCCAGGATTTCGGCGAGCGGCTTGAGTGGGCCATGAACTGGTTCTTCGAAAAAGAGAATACCGGCGATCGCGGCCGCGAATGGGGCTTCTCCCAGAGCATCATGACTCCCGTTTTCTTGCCCAACGAGCGTCTGAAAGTCGGCCTGGAAATGGAATATAAGAATTTCACCGTCAAAGACACACGCGGCGATCCCATGCATACTTTCGTTATCGGTCCAACCCTTGCGTGGAAACCGACGAGCCAGACGCGCCTGGATATCTCGCCCTTGCTCGGCTGCACCGACGACTCGCCGGTGGCAGATGTTTTTGCTGTCTTTTCCTGGCTCTTCGGTGGAGAAGGCGCCGCAGCCGAAGCGCCCGTGTCCACACGGTACCGTTACTACACCGGCCCGGTTTCCGCTGATCGCTATTCGGGAAAGGAAACCAAGCAGTTCGTGCTGCCGTGTCCCCAATGGTACGGCGATAACGAGTGGAACGTGAATCTTTGGGGCACATACGTCTTTACTAACGCTGAGTACAGTCCCAACCTTGACATCCCGGATCTAATCCAGAGCACGACCGAAGGCGCGACCGTTCTCGGCTCGTTCGACCGTTATATCGGTAACGACCATGCCTGGGGCGGTGGCGGCGATATCAAGTATTTTTTCCACCGCTATTTCGGCATCGGCCTCGAAGGCTTCGCTCTCAACGCGCACAAGCGCAGTTTTGACATCGATCTTCGTCCGCTCGATGGAGTCTTCATCGGCCGCAACATCGACGACCAGCGCGTCGTGGGGGCCGCTCTTGGTACATTCACGCTACGCTATCCCATTCCGTGCACTCGCTTCGCGCCGTACGCGTGGGCCGGAGGCGGCGTGATCTTTGGCGGCGGTGAAAGCGACAGCGTGACGACCCAGCCGATCCCGGGTTTGCCGAACGAGTTTCCCACCGTCAACGCACAGAGTCATCATTTCGATAGAGAGACAAAAGCGATCGGCCATTTCGGATTCGGTCTTGAATTTCGGTTCACTCGTAACATCGGCTGGACCAATGATCTGAGCTGGGGCGTTATCGATGGGCCAAAGAATAACTTCACCATGCTCCGCAGCGGCGTCAATTTCGCCTTCTAGAGAAGACAACCACCGTAAAAGACGTCGTCGGGACCTGCGCTTTCAAAAACATCTTCAGGGCTGAAAGCCGCGGCAGTTTCCGCGGTTTCTGAAGTGGAGCACGCCGCAGCCCGCGTGGATCGGGCTGCGGCTACACTTCTGCTCATCGGAACGGACGTTATGCCGGGACATTTCTTGACCTTATTTAATCGCATCGATATTTTCATTGCGGAAAGGAGCTCGTTGGTGAAAACCGAGGTATCGATCGAATACTGCGTCGTTTGAAACTACACGCCGAAGGCCGTCAGTTTGGCGGCCAAAATTCTTGAGCTCGGCGAGCGCGTCAAGTCGCTCACGCTCATCCCTTCGAGCGGCGGCGCTTTCGAGATTCGCGCCAATGGCAAACTTCTCCATTCCAAACTCGACACCGGCGACTGGCCGGATTTCGACGCCATCGTCAAGGCGGTTAAAAAAGCCTGACCCGCATTTTCAATACTCCAATACTTCAATACTCCAATTTTCCGACATTGGGCGTTGGGCGTTCTCTCTTTCCCGGAGAGTGAAGGGTGCCTGGTGGCCCTCGCGGTCTTCAAAACCGTTGTCGATTCCGCACACGCGGGACCGAGGTAGGTTCGATTCCTATCCTCTCCGCCAAATCATGTTTGATGGGCGATGTTTCAAGTTTGATTTGAGCTTCGCTGTTTGGATTTCACATCAACCCTCAACCCTCAACCATCAAACTTCCAACTATGTCGCGTGAGCAAATTCGCAAACTAACTTCGCTCTCTTCCTGCGCCGGGTGAGCTTCCAAGTTGAGCCAACAGGCCCTGCGGCAAGTTTTGCCGCAGCTTCCCATTTCATCAGACCGCAAGGTCATCGTGAACTCGAACACGTTCGATGATGCGGGGGTTTATCGTTTTGATCGACATCGTGCCCTGGTGCAGACGGTTGATTTTTTCACACCTATTGTGGACGACCCATTTTCTTACGGGCAAATCGCAGCGGCCAACTCGCTTTCCGATGTCTTTGCGATGGGGGGACGCCCGGTGACCGCGCTCAATATCGTTGGTTTCCCGGCCGATCTCGTCAGGCCAAGAGTCATTGCTTCCATTTTGCGCGGCGGCATGGCCAAGGCTGCCGAGGTGGGTTGTGCGATCATTGGCGGCCATTCCATTCGCAATCCCGAACCGATTTATGGTCTGGCCGTTACAGGGATAGTCGATCTTCGCCACGTCACCACCAATGCAAACGCGCGTCCCGGCAATCTGCTGGTCCTGACCAAACCGCTCGGGACCGGTATCGCCACAACCGCGATCAAGCGCAGACTGGCCTCGCGATCGCTTCAGAAGAAGGTCATCGAACTCATGTCGAAAATTAATGTCGTTGGCGCAGAGCTCGCCGAGCGTGATCTTGTTCGCGCGGCCACCGACGTTACCGGTTATGGTCTTATTGGCCATCTAGTTTCACTTTGCCGCGCCAGTCGTGTCTCCGCTGAGGTCGATATCGGCGCGGTGCCGATGATCAGCAATGAAATCGGCGATCTTATTGAACAGAGCTGCGTTCCCGAAGGAAGCCGGCAAAATCTTTACGCTGCGACCGTGGCCGTCGATTGGGGAAGCACGAATGAGGCGAGCAGAATTCTCTTAACTGACGCACAAACCAGTGGTGGACTGCTCCTTTGCGTCGCCGAAGCGAAGCTGGAGAAAGTGCGCAACATTCTACGAAAAGCACGCACTCCGAGTGCTGTTGTTATCGGAAAAATTGTGGCGCGGCGACGGCGTGGGCCATTGATATGCATGACCGGGTAAAAACTCGCGTCCGCCGGGAGATTCCTGCGGTCAGCAAAGTTCTTGATGCGCTCGGCCATTGCGATTTTTCGCGCCCAGTGATTGTCGATCTTGTCCGGCGCGAGCTTGCGACAATTCGGGGACGAGCGGTGGTCCCGGAATTCGATTCGATTGTCGATTCCGTGAGCCGTTCGCTCGCGAACCTTCGCGCCACGCGACTTCAGCCAGTCATCAACGGAACCGGAATCGTCATTCATACGAACCTTGGCCGGGCTCCGCTTGCTCCGGAAGCGGACCGCGCGCTGAAGGAGATCGGTTCGGCCTATTCCAATCTTGAATACGATCTGGTGACCGGCGAGCGCGGCCGGCGCGGCGCATACATCGAGAACGCGCTCGCGCTGCTGTGCAAGGCGGAATCGGCCACGGTGGTCAACAATTGCGCGGCTGCGCTGGTATTAATCGTTCACCACTTCACGAATGGTAGGGCGCAACCGCCGGGCGCGCCGGAGGTAGTTATTTCGCGTGGCGAAATGGTGCAAATAGGCGGCGGCTTTCGTATTGGCGAAATTATCGAGGCAGCCGGAGCGAAGGTGCGAGACGTCGGTGCTACAAATAAAACTACGCTCAGTGATTACTCGAAGGCAATTCGGCAAAGTACGGTTCTGATTCTTAAAGTTCATCGCAGCAATTTTTCCATGAGCGGTTTTGTGGACTCACCGTCTTCGATCGCTCTCGCGGGACTCGCGCGGAAAAAGCGCATTCCTTTTGTCGAG
Source organism: Verrucomicrobiota bacterium (assembly GCA_003219435.1). Classification (GTDB taxonomy): domain Bacteria; phylum Verrucomicrobiota; class Verrucomicrobiia; order Chthoniobacterales; family UBA10450; genus Udaeobacter. The sequence continues at coordinate 19,929 of QHOW01000019.1, forward strand.
GATCTGGGAAGCGGCGCGATCTTTCCAACAGAGCATTTGGGACTCGCCGAACACGAGCCGACACCTGCTGAAGCGTCGAAGGATGGCGCCGTTCTTGTTTGCATCAGCGGCGACAAATTATTTGGCGGCCCGCAAGCGGGAATTATTGCAGGAAAGAAACGCTTCGTCGCCGCATTGAAACGCGAACCGCTATTTCGTGCCTTGCGCTGCGACAAATTGGTTTTTGCCGCGTTGCAAGCCACTGTCGATCTTCATCTCGATCAATCAGGCGGAATCCCTGCGATCGACCTTTTGCAAGTCTCTGAGGAGGAATTACGGGCTCGAGCTGCAGCGATTGTTGACCGGCTCGAGGGTGTGCCAGGGCGAATCGCGATTGGTTGCGGAATGGTTAAGGTCGGCGGCGGTACTTTGCCAAAATCAATAATGTCATCAGTCACGATCGATATTGTTCCCAGGAATTGTTCACTGGCCGATCTCGCTGCCCGTCTTCGCGTCTCAAATCCACCGGTCATCGGGTACATCGCAAATGATCGTTTCAAGCTCGATTTGCGCACAATTTTCCCGCAACAGGATGAGCTCGTGGTCGCCGCGGTTCGCGCAGCGTGCGCC
>QHOW01000145.1:0-9878 GCA_003219435.1 Verrucomicrobiota bacterium
GATTTTTACTACTCCGTCGTTGTTATACCAACCATTGAAAAGCAGGATGTCGCCACGCCGGACGGCGGTTACCAAGGCATCATGGTCCTCGGGCCGATCGCCATCAGGTGCCATTAGCACACTAAACGCTCTTGGGTAAACCATTCGCACGCCAGCGGACGTCGAGGTCACCTTGTGATGCACATAGGAATTAAGCGGCGCGGAGTACACAAAGTAACGCATCGACTCGTTTTCGGGAATCAGCAGAACATCGGGATACGCGTCGGCGACTGCTTTGAAAACATCAGGGTCGAGGGAATTCGCTGTCACCGCGACCGTTGAATCGATGTAAAAAAGAGTGCAGCCCCATCGCTTTTTGGCATAAGCGAGCTTGTCTTTAAGAACCTGTGCGGCCTGTTGATTGTTGGCCGCGCCCTGCACCGGCTTGCCATCCATCATCGTGATCTGCTGGGGCCGAAGGCACACTCCCACTTTAAGTCCTGCTCGACGAAATCTGTCGAAATATTCGTCGATGGCGCTCATTCCCCGATCTGCCTTGATCTCAGTTTCCGGCGCGAGAGTCGGCGTAAGGCGCGGGTCGCCGTAATAGCACGATTCCAGGAACTCCTGCCCTTCAGGGTCCCATGTAATCATTCCCTGAGCGTTCACGTCCTTCAACACTTTGATGCTGTTATCCGCCAGTTTGAGCAGTGCTTCGCGAAAAGTGGCTTTGCCCTGGTCGGTTGTGATGTCGATCTTGCCTTCGTTCAGAGTCCAGCGGCGCGGATTGGTTGCGACGTTGATGCCCGAGCTAGCTAGGAAGATCGCGCCGATGGGACGACGATCCTTCCAGTTTATTTGGAAGGGATACTTCTTCGCGTACCGTTCCAGAACGTCACCCGAGAGATCCTGGACGCGCGCGCCTGCCGGGCCGAAGCGCAGAGAAACATTAAATGTCTTGCTAATACCCGGTGTAATGTCGCGGCAAGTGATCATAAACGGATAGCTGGTTCTGGTCGGCAGATTGGTCGAATACGGCACATCTACCGAGCATTCCAGATCATCGCTGCAAAAATTCAGCGCACCGGTTCCATAATCCATCCGGACAATGGGCACAACAAACCGCGGATCGGCAACCGATGGAATTGAAGGAGGATATAGATGTATGGGCCACTCTGGGCCCTTAAAGCCGAAGCCGAACATTCCTGCCTCAAGAGTGCCCCCTCTCGGAACGCTGGGGAAATTTAGTTCCATCAAACGAAGAGAGAATTCATTAAGCGGTTCTGTACTTGAAATCGAAATCTCAATTTTCATTGTGATTTTATCGTCTTGTTTGCCGTACGCGCAGGAGATGTGTCCCCATGGATAACTTAGATCGATTGTGTCGGCTTGTTTCTTCGACATCGCGACTCGTGATGGAGGACGCCACAGAAGCGTGTCAAGCACGGCGCGCAAAACTGACTTCCACGGCCGCAGCTCTCCGTTTTGGGCGGAACGGAGGAGGAACTGTCCATTGTACGAGAGCGAATCCAGCCCCCTGGGTCCAACCGAGAAATCCAACCCTCGTTTCGCGGCAGGAGATTGACGGGGCGGTGTCTTGTCCCGATCGCTTTGTGATTGTGCGTTCGCCGTCCACGCGGGGGTGAAAATGGCCAAAGCAAGAAGCACGAACAAATCGAGGAGAAAAAATTTCAGCGCGTCAAAGGGCATCACCGAAAGCGAGGAGTCAGAACATAACAGATACAGATCAGAAGTCCCTCCGTCCCATGAAACTGCCTGACTACCGCCTGTCACGCCGTAGTTTGGGCGAAGGCGGTAATTCTGATTTCTGATCTCTCAAGCGAACCGGTGGAAGGGCATTTCCATAGCGAGCGATCAGCCACGGCAATTCAAATCCGCGTATCAGGCGCGGAATGAAACGGTGCGGCTGGGCGATCAATCGCAGGAGCCAGCCCAGAAAAAAACGGTCGGCCCAATCGGGAATCGCAACCTGCTCGCCTGTGATAAAACCAAGCGCGGCCCCGGTGCAGTGGATTGCCGGCCGATAAGACAAATTTTCGCACAGGTAATGTCCGAGCTTTTCCTGCGGGCCACTGCCGATCGCAATCACGACGTGGGCCGGTCTGTCTTTCTCAATCCGCGCGAGAACGTGCCGATCGTCAACTTCCAATCCATACTGGGGCGCGACATAACAGTCTTCAAACTTGACCGCAAAAGCTTCGCTGCGGAAACAACCGAGCAGTTTTTGCCGTGCGCGCGTTCCAGGTAAGATCCAGAAAACGCGTGCGCTCCCCTCACGTTCCAGCTTTGCGAGAAGTTGTTTCAGATATTTCAAGCCAGAAATGCGCTGAACCTTTTCGCGTCGCAACAATCGCCACGTGAGAACCATCAACCCGCTATCCGCGATTGCGAGGTCGGCTGAGAGCATGGCGCACCGATATGGTTCGTCCTCGCGCAGTCGCGCAAAACATGTCCCCGAAGGGGCCACCAGATAGCCGCCATGCCGGTGCATGAACGCGACGGCTTCATCGACATTCCCGTTGAAGAACCGGAGACCGAGAATCTGTTGAGTTGGGATCATTAAGTCGAGCATCAAAAACGTCTGCGGTCGCCGCAGCGACCTGCGACGCGGTAAGCCACTAACATCCGCCATCGAACGGCGAATATCGAACATCTATTTCCGTTCACGTACCCCGCTGGCATTTTCACAGAATGAAGCCGACGGGTGCCGAGCGACATAGACAGGCAGTCCGGAGGCAGAGTGAGCGGGAGCAAACGAGTCAAAGCCCGACAAGCTCGTATCCTGAAACATTCCCGATTCGCGTCGCGTGGAAAAGTGTTATGATTTCGCCTCGTGCAAAACCTGGCAGCCAACCTCGCGCCCGTGGGACCTTCGCCGTTGTCGATCAGATATTTTTCGATGCGCCTCGTCTTACTTTTTCTCTTTTTTGGTGCGCTCTGGTTCATCCTGTGCAGGCAGCTTACCGGCGAATGGTCGGTCAACGAACAATACAATTATGGGTGGTTCGTTCCTTTTTTCTCCCTCTATCTTTTTTGGCTTCGCTGGCAAGACCGGCCGCCTCCGGAAATCCCAAATCCCAAATCCCGAATCCCAAATTCAGCAGCACTTCTATTAGGGATTCTGGCGCTTCTCTTATTGCTGCCGATCCGTCTCTTTGAAATTGCAAATCCGGAGTGGCGACTGCTCGCCTGGATTCACGCCGCGGCCGTCGTTACACTGACGCTGCTTTTGATATGGTGGGCAGGTGGTGAGGCGTGGCTTCGGCATTTTGCGTTCCCGGTGGCGTTTATTTTTGTCGCAGTGCCGTGGCCTACATCGGTCGAAACTCCGGTGATCCAGGGGCTGATGCGCCTCGTTGCCCACGGAGCTGCCGAAACAGCAATGCTGCTTGGAACGCCCGCAGAGGTCGAAGGCAACCTGATTCGCGTGAGCAACGGGCTCGTAGGTGTAAACGAAGCGTGCAGCGGCATCCGTTCCTTGCAGACCTCGCTGATGATTGGGCTGCTTTTCGGCGAACTGAAACGCCTTTCGGTTCCGCGACGGATCGCGCTCGTCGGTGGCGCCATTACCATCGCGCTTTTCGCTAATTTCGTCCGCGCAGTTTTTCTGGTCCGGGTTGCCGCGACGGAAAACCTTTCCGAGGTTAGTCGCTGGCATGACATTGCCGGCTACAGCATTATCGCGCTCGTTTTTGTGGCCACCGTGGGCCTCGCGTACTTGCTCGGCAAATCAGAAGTTAGACGTCGAAAGTCAGATGTCGAAGAACACGGAGCGCAATCCGCAATTGCAGGCTCCTATCTTATTTTCGCCCTCTGTTGGCTGTTGGCCGTAGAAATTGGAACAGCAAGCTGGTATCGCCTCCATGAACGTAATCTTGTCAGCGGCATAGGCTGGAGTGTGCGGTGGCCAGAGCAAGCGCCCAACTTTCGTAAATTGAAAATCGACGAAGAAATTCGGGCCGTGCTCCGGTTCGATGACGGTCAGGCGGCGGCGTGGACAGCCAGCTCCCCCGTGAACCGCTCGGGGCCCAATACGATCTCCTGTTTGCTGTATATGTTTCGATGGAACCCGGGGAAAAACAGCGCGCTTCTGGCGAACTTGCATCGGCCGGATGTTTGTTTACCCGCAAGCGGCTGGAGCCAGGTGGCGGATGACGGGGTGCGCAGTTATCCGGTAAGCGGTTCGTTCGAGTTGCCGTTTCGGCATTTTGAATTTCGACGCACATTCGGAGATGCCGCGCCGCAGACCGCACACGCGTTTTATTCTCTGTCGGAAGATCGCGCTTCGGGAGCTTCCACATCACGGCAGGACGCAAACGCTGTCGCGAATTCGCCCGGGATGTACGGAAGTCGTTCCGAATGGACGCGCGCCGAACGTCTCGGCGCGGTGCTGGAAGGGCGCCGCCATTTGGGACAGCAGGTAATCGAAGCAATCTTCATCAGCAGTGAGCCGTTCTCCGCGGCAGACGCGGAATCGCTTCTCAGCGATTTGGTCCGCGAAGTCGTTTCCGTAAACTCCGCCAGCGATCGAGAATTGACGCCAGAATTGTAGGGCGTCTGTGTCAGACGCCATTTTTTAAGCCGGCGTTTCACAGAAACGCCCTACAATTTTAGGCGGCGTAATTGGCGACCACGAGAGTTGAGCGACGCAAACGGGAAATCCGAAGGTAAGAGAGGCGGGCGCGACCGAATCAAGCGCCCTGGAAAAATCATCCTAAAAAAAATCTTAAAAAAAGTCTTGCCACGCCAGCGAGAATTGTTACAAAGGGTGGAATTCTTTGAGCCTTGGGAGGAAACATGCGAAAATTTAACAAGTTTCGGCCGCACGCTTTGGCGGCTCCGGTTGAATCGCGGCAACGCTGGATGCGCTCTCGCACATTTCGTTCGCTCTTAATTACGGTGGCGGGCGCGTTGATGCTGATGGCCGCTTTCGTTCCAAGCGCGAAGGCGGATCTAATAGCTTATTTCAATTTTGAAGATTCTACCGTGGGTGGACCGCCGGACTTTACGTCGGAGGCGGACCAAGGTCTAGGGATTGATACGACGATCGTCACCAATTACGATCCCGCGTCCATGAACAGCGTTTCGCCAGGGCTAGCTTTAAATGTTGCTGCTGGTGACGCGGACCCCAACGATCTTTCGGTGCACCTCTTCAGGAGCGCAATGAATGACCCGGCTGATTTCGATATCCCGCTCTTCTCGCCCCAAGGTTTCTTTCAGGACATGACCGTGAGCTTTGCGATTAATGTCCAGGGAAACGGCTTCGAAACCGTTACGCTTTGGTATAGCATTGATGGAGGAGCAAATTTCATCAATTCGGGTAACTCTGCGTCACTTTTAACGGGCGGGGTACAAGTAATAGCGTTGGCCGTCCCTGCTGCGGCTAATAACGCCCCATTACTCTCAATGACCAGGACATTATCGATAACATCCAGGTAAACGGCACGATTGTTCCCGAGCCCGCGACGGTTGGGGGTGGCCTGCTTGGCGTTCTGGGGCTGTGCTGGTTTCAGCGGCGACGATTCGGATTTCTTTTGCCGCGCCTTGGTCGCGCTTAGCAACGGATCAGCGCTGGTTGCTGCTGCGGCAGGCGTATCGCTGCGCAGCCTAAATCACCGCAGCCGACACGGGGCTGCTTCTACTTGCTGCGGTGGCACGCGCGTCGCGTGGCATACAAACTGCGGCTGCGTTGCATCTGGCGTCACGCCGTAGTAAATGTCTCCGGTGTCTCGCCACCAACCGCGCGCGCGTCCTGCCACACAGGATCTCGATCTGATCCCACCCGAAGAGATTCGCGCCAGACGGATTCGGCTGTTCGTTTTTCTGGGCGCAATGGGGATTTGTGTGCTCGGGGTTGCTATCTACTTCGCAGCTCCGTCGGTTGGCGGCGCAATCAAGGGCTGGCAGTCGCGCCGCCTCGCGCGTCAAGCTTTCGCATTGATTGATCAAAGGAAATGGGCGGAGGCTAATGCGAAAGCGCGTGACGCGCTCCTGCTGCGCTCGACCGAACCGGAATCGTGGCGAGCCATTGCACGGCTAGCGTCTCGTACGGGTCAATCGAGACCAGCGTTGGAATGGTGGAAGAAAGTGGACGAGGCACATCGCCTCACAGTGGAGGATCGGCGCGATTTCGTCGGCGCTGCGCTCACTTCCGGCGAGGTAACGCTAGCCGCGAAGCAAGTTGAAGCGCTGCTGGCACAACGCGCCGGACCGGCGCCTATCGATATCGTGTTCGCCGGCCAAGTCGCTGCTCGGCAGAGCGATCCGGCTCTGGCAGTCGATTATGCCGAACGCGCGCTCGCGGATAAGCGCGCAAAACCGTATGACATTCTGTCCGCTGCCACGCTGATTCTCTCGGTCACGAGCCCGTATTCGCAGCGATACGCCAGCGCGTGGCAGCAAATTGAAGCTGTCGCGCGCGATCCAAACAACCCAGCGTCGCTTGACGCGCTCGTTTTTCTCGCACATGAACAGGCGCTCTCACCCATGCTTCCAATCGGCGGCAACGCATCCCTTTCGCTCGCGGTCTCTGTGCGTCGTAGCCTTGGCGAAGACGGCACTTCCACGCCTCAACCAACACCTGCGATGCAAGGAGCGGCGGTCTCCAGTCCGCCGCCGGCAATGCAATCCACAGACACGGTCACTCTTAATCTCGCTGCCACTCCGCCACCCGGTCCAGGCGGAGCGACGATGAGCCTGCCGGAAGTGGCGAACGCTCTTGAAAATCATCCTGATGCTCGTCCTTATTACAAACTCCTGGCACTTGAAGTTCGTGCCCGGCACGATCCGGCTCTCGCAAGTCAATATGTCGCGGATGCCGTGGAACGTTTCCGTGATGGCGACGATGAAACGCTCGCTGCGCTGGCCGCGTGGCTGAACAAAGTGGGTCGCCCGGACAAAACTTTAGAAGTGCTGTCTCTGGATCGTGCGGCACAGCGCCAGGATCTTTATTTGCGACACCTCGATGCTCTGGCCACGCTCGGGCGTTGGTCCGACGTGAAGGAGCTATTGAGCCGTGAACGTTTTCCGATCGAGGCGGTGCTGCAACACACGTACCTTGCCGTCGCCCAGAGGCATCTGGGGTCTGCAACGGCTGCAACCAATGAGTGGCAGCGCGCTTTGGAAGCCGCGAACACGGCCGAGAAATTGTTGGCTCTTGCGCAATATGCCGAGCAAAACTCTGCCAACGATATTGCCGACGCCGCTTATTCAGAGGCGATTAAGATCGCGCCTAAAAACCGGGCGCCCTACACGGGCCGATTGCGCCTTGCATTGGCAGCTGGGCAGACGGCTCAAGCGCAAACTATCGCGGCAGAAATTGCTCAGCTTTGGCCCGATGACGTGGCAGCCCGTAATCAGGATGCTTATCTGCGATTGTTGCTCGGCGCTTCGGATGGCGCGGCGGAAGTAGCGGAGCGCGAAGCTAGGGTGCTGGTGGCAAAGGAGCCGCGGAACTGGTTAGCCCGGGCAACGCTCGGGCTGGCGTGTCTTCGTCTCGGGCGAAAGCAGGAAGCGCTAGCCGCAATCCGCGAGCCTCGGGTAACCGGCGTCGAGCCGCCGGGCCCGCTCGCGGTGCGCGCGGCAATTCTGGCCGCCAACGGCTACGAAGAAGGCGCCCGGAACGACGCGCGCCTCCTCGGAGCCAAACCGCTTTTGCCTGAGGAACGCGCTCTCATCGCTCCTTTGTTGCCCTAATTCTTGTTTGGCGGGCTGAAAGCCCGACACAAATGTAGCCCAGGGCAACGCCTTGGGTGAGATGATTCCAAATGATTTTCCCGCCCTGAAAGGGCGTTACAAAAGGGCCGCCTTTGTTTTGCCCCTTCAGGGCAAATGTCATCGTGGTCATTGCACCCAAGGCGCTGCCCTGGGCTACATTTGTTATTGCGCTTTCAGCGCGACAGAATCCCACCTCGCAATGTGACGCGCCCAATTTGTTCCGCCCGTTTCGGGACCTCGACAATGGCAGGACCTGTGACACGACGGGCGTGATCTTCTGCTTAGCTCAATTCGGCCCTTTAGAAGTTCTCGATCGGGAGACTCGATACTTCCCGCGACTCAGACATTTTTCGAGCCAAATAGACAAACAGGTAAGCACATAGCCGCTGCCGATTTCCTTGATCTTGAGCTTGGTATGGCCGCTGCGGCGATTACGCCAGGTGATCGGCAGGCTTTTCCAAGTATATGCCCGCACAACCGCTTTTAATGGAATTTCTATTGTGAGATTGAAATGCGCCGCGCGTAGAGGGCGGCACCCGTCTATGGTCGTTTTGCGATATGCCTTGAATGCATTCGTAATGTCATTGTGCTCGAGTCGGAAGACGACTTGCAAGAACTTGTTCGCAACTCGGTTCAGAAAGAATTTAAGCCGGGGGTAATCGACAACTCCTCCGCCCGGCATGAAACGGCTTCCAAAAGCGCAGTCATATCCTTCGTTGAGCACGTTCCAGTATCGAATTACGTCGCGAACGTCGTCGGATTCGTCAGCCATCATGATAACCACGGCATCGCCATGTGCCCGGTTTAAGCCCCAGATGACTGCTCTCCCAAACCCGTGCAACCCGGTGTTTTGCGTCGGCGCAAGATTTGGGAGGCGAAGCTTCAATTGTTCCAAAATTTTCCAAGTGCGGTCGCTACTCCCATCGTCTACGACGACGATCTCGTTCGGTACATCATAAGCACGTAACTCTCGGTGCAGGTGTTCCACGGTCGAGGCGATACAGCCTTCCTCGTCTCGTGCTGGAATAACTACCGACAACAGTTCCAAGTCATTACGTTTTGCGTCCGCCGTCATAACGCTGCCGAAATGTCCAACCAGCTTGGATTAGCCTCAGCGAGTATGGCAATGTCATTCAGAACAGACCGGAACGAGGTCTGCGGCTCCAATGCCACTCCGTTCGCCGCCGCGGCTATATTCATAACAAGCCACCTGATGCCACATTCCCAGTATTCCTTTGCGCAGAAATCAAGCTGCCCGATGAACCCACAGAGACGAAGTTTCACAACTCTCCGGCCATCAGATTTCATTTCTTTGCCGGAGCGGTTTTCTGTAGCGCTTGCAATTTGGCCAGGTTATTTCGCGCATCCACATAGTTGGGATTGATGCGCAAGGCAGTGTTGAGTTCTTCGATCGCCTCGGCGACTCGCCCCATCTGCCCCAGCGCAGCTGCAAGGTTGTTGTGCGCGGAGGCAGAACCAGGCGTCATTCGCAACGCCTGCTTGTAGTGGTCTATTGCCTCTGAAGCTCGGCCTTTTTGGACCATGGCGTTGCCCAGGTTATTGTGCGCCTCGGCAAAATCCGGATGGATCCGCAATGCTTGGATATATTGCTCGATTGCCTCTGAGGTTCGGCCTGTTAGGAAGAATGCGTTGCCGAGGTTATTGTGCGCCTCGGCATAATCCGGATCGATCCGCAACGCTTCCTTATATTGGTCTATTGCGTGTGAAGTTCGGCCTGATTGGAGGAACGCGTTGCCCAGGCTATAGTGGGCCACGGCAGGCCTGATTCGCATGGCTTGGTTAAACAACTCCATTGCTTCGGGAATGCGGTTTGCCTGGTACAGGATGTTACCGAGATTAACTTGTGCCATCCAACAAGCAGGGTTACGGGCAATAGCTGTCCGGTAAAGCGTTTCGATGTCGGTATACATCCGGCTTTGCTGCCACGTGAGCAAAAACAGTACTCCAGCCAGCAGCAGGGTGGTTCCAGGCTCCAGGCAGATTTCCCAACGCTTCGATTGTCGCGCCAGTAGGACGATCCCACTGGCGCAAGGCGCGATGATCCCGAGGCAGGCCAAATATTGCCAGTGATCGGATACGAACGAGTAGATGAAAAAATATTGATTGAGAAGCCCGAGCGTAGGAAACAACAGAACAATGTA
>QHOW01000145.1:9954-28498 GCA_003219435.1 Verrucomicrobiota bacterium
CGGGAAAAAGATACTGGCACCACACGCCGGCGTTAATCTCCCATCGCGGATAAACAAACATCAGATTCCCCGGCCAGAGCACCTTGCCGAGTTGAAACCAGAAGGCACACCCGGCGATCAGGCAGCGATCCACGAACGAAAAATCGAGGCTTCTCGCTTTGTAACCGATATTACCGTATTCCACCCACCAGGTCATCAAGCCCGCTCCCACCGAGAGCACAAAGCACGGGATCACCGGCACGACATCGCGCCGCCACGAGATCGCGCCACGTTTCCACCAGAAAATGATCAGCCACGCCAAAGGCAGCGTCACAATGGCGGTTTTACTCAGCAACCCAAAAAGGAACAGGCCAAGCGCCAAGGCGTAACTTGGTCTGCTGCGGCCCTCATCAAACTTCAAATACCAAAGAGTCGCAGCAAGGCCAAAGAGTCCGGAGAGCGTGTTCTTACGTTCCGAAATCCAAGCCACCGATTCCACATTCACCGGGTGCAGGGCAAAAATAATTGCCGCCAGCTCTGCTCCCGGAATTCGCAAAAAACGAAGGATTTTCAGCGCCAGCACCGCACAGCCGATGTGCAGAAGCAGATTGACCAAATGATAGCCGGTGGTTGAATCGCCCCAAAACCTTTCCTGGAGCCAGGAGAAAGTATAAAGAAGAGGATAGTATTGCTGGGTTGTCCTCGGAACGAACCAGATTCGCCTCAAACCATCCAGGGAACGCAAGTCGGGAGTGGCAATATTAGCGTTGTCATCCCATAAAAGTCCGCCGTGCCAGGCGGGCTGATAGGCGAGCATCGTGACCACGGCCAAGATCAGGCAGAAAGACCAGTCGCGTTTCCACCAACTCATGACCGAAGATTTGTCGGGAGAAGTTTTATCAGATTAGGGTCCGTGTCGTTTTGACAACCTCTAACAGTCTTTTCTTCCTTTTCCAGCGTATTGCCATGGCCTGCACTTTCACAGGCGCGACAGCTTCTTGATCGGATGGCAATCGGCCGCAAAGCGCGGGCAACAGGCTTTGAGCCTCCCGGTGCGCTCGCAGTTCGCGCTGCCACCCTGGCCGTGAATGGCTACCAAGAAGGCGGGCGAGGTGATGCGCACAATCTGGGAGCGGGACCCCTTTTGCCTGAAGAGCGAGCCCTTATCGCTCCGTTACTGGGCGACTAGGCAGAATGGAGATCAGAGGTCAGAGATCAGACGTCGGTGGCAGAATTTTGTGTCTTCTGAATGCTGAACTCTGGCCTCTGATCTACTCTGCGCCGTTATCTTGGTGACGGGATCTCGAACGATGATCATAGCTCCGGGAATACGCGCCTTCCTCCGCGCCGTAGCCATGCGAAGCGTAATAATAGTAGTAGCCAACGCCGCCGCTTCTGCGCAATCGATTAAGCACTAGGCCGGCTGGACGAATCCCTGCGCTGGTTAATAAGGCAATCGCGCGGCGAACCGCCGGGCGCGGCGTTTTCCCCGCCCGAAGAACAATGCACACGGTTTGGACATACGGCATCATAAGCAGCGTGTCACTGACTGCGAGTATCGGCGCACTGTCGATCACAACTCGATCAAAAAGTCGCGCAGCCTCAGAGACTAGTTGACCAAAGAAAGGCCCGGCCAAAATCTCAGCTGGATTGGGCGCGCGTCGTCCGCCTGCAAGGACGGAAAGTTGCCCTCCAGTCGCAGTGAGAAAGTTTCCCTCGATGGCGATTTTACCGGAGACAATATCGATTTCCCCGGCCGGAATTGGACGTGCTGCCGAGGCTACATCCGCTTCCCCCACCAGACAGTCCATAACGCCCGGCGCGCCATCCTCCTCCTCGGAGTTATTTGTTTTGGCGGGCTGCGGGAAGTGGAAGATTCGATGCATGTTCGGCCGGCGCAGATCGCCATCGATGAGCAGAACGCGATAACCTTGCTGCGCGAGCGCAAGCGAATAATTGGCGCTGGTGAAGCTCTTTCCTTCATTCGGCACAGCGCTGGTGAAAAGTGAAACCTTACGTTCGGCTTCCGGTCCCAAAAGGGAAAGGGCCGCGCGCAAATTGCGAAAAGCTTCCGCGGCTGGGCTCTCGGGGGTTTTTACAACAACGCGGTAGTTTGAGGTTCCCCAGGTTCTGCGTTGCCGTTTTAAGCGAGGCCCTGCGCCTTGCTCGGTCGTTTCCGGAACAGCCGCAAATACGGGTAGCCCGAGCGTATTTTCCGCTTGATCAACGGTTTTGATGGAACGATCCAGTGTGTCGGCGCCGAAGACAAACGCGAGCCCGGCCACCAATCCAGCCAGCAGGCCCAGCGCGATCGCTTTGGTAGGACTCGGACTAACCGGCGAATGCGAAACAGGGGAACGCTCGACCACGCTCACCGCATTCGTCTTCACGTCTTTTGTTAAGCTTGTCTCTTTGATCTGGCGCAGAACGCTTTCGTAGAGCGCGCGATCGGTCTCAGCCTGCCGGGCCAATTCCTGGTATCCGATCGCTGTGCGGTTGAGCGCGACAGCCACGCCCTGCTGGTCTTGCAACGCCGCTTGCAAACTGGCTTCGGTCGCCTTGATCTGCTCGATGGCGTTGCGCAGAATGGGTGGTTGCGCCATGGCTGCTTGACGAAGCTTTTCCCTGGCCTCTGCCAGAGCGGCCCGTGCCGCCATCATCCGGGGATGCTTTTCCTTGTATCGTAAAGACAAAGTGGCGATGGAAGCTTCTACCTGCGTGACACTGCGTTGCGCATCAGTCACCAACGCTGCGGCGGAGATACTCGGGATCGCGAGCAGTGCATCGATGTTGTCCCCGGCCTGCTCGATCTGCCTGAGCTCGCCTTCAAGGCGAAGCCGGTCGGCTTTTGCCGCCGTCAACTTGTTGTTTATATCTTGCAGCTTGTCCTCGACCAGGCCGCCCCGAGGACCACCAGCCCCGGCACCCGATCCTTGCTGCGACCCTGTTGCGGCGGTGCCGCCGCCAAGTTGCAAAGCGTCAGGATTTGTCGCTTTGTATTCCGCAGCGGCCGCCTCGCTTTTTTGCAGATTGACTTTCAATCGTTCTTCTTCTTCGAGTAGATAACGCAATGACTCCTCGCTGAGCGAGGCGCGGCGTTCGATGGAATTGCGGATGTACTCGCGTCCGATCGCGTCGGCGAGACGCTGTGCCATGACTGGGTCGCGGTTGGTAACGTACAAGTCGATCAGACGCGTGCCGCGACGAATCACCGGCCTTACCATGCGTCCGAGCGCGTTGCCCAACGCCTCTTCGAGCGGCGTAAACGTCCTCACACCAAGGCCGCTCTGCGTCTTGTTCGCGTCTGCCGACGGACCGGTACTCGGCGTTGCGCTGGTTTTGCTGCTGCTCGCAATATTTTCGCCCCCGAAAAGCGCGCGCCCATCATCTTGGGCCAGCCCTTCAGAGCGCACGACTCGAGCAAGGAGGGTTTGGTTGGTGAGGTTTTGCTCGATCGTTCGCAGCGCCTCTTGGCTGGCCAAAAACATCGAGCGCATTCGCGTGAAACTCCACTTCGAGCACGGTATGGCCCTGATAGAGCTTTGGCGTTCGCGCGAGATAACCCAGCGCAACGAAAAGACCGGCCAACACACAAAGCGCGACGATCCAAATCCGTTCGACAAAAGAATGCCAAAAGCGCCGAAAATCGAACCCGCCCTTCAGCCCCGCGAATTCCGGCAAATGCGACAACGCTCTGTTGGGAGGATTCGGCGTATTCGCGGCTATCGCTTCAGGTAAGGATGGATCAACCACAAGAAGAAAATTAGCTTGAACAAGATTCTACACCCGAGCAGTGCGCTCGAAAAGGTGCAGTCGCAAAAAGTTTTCGGTTAAAAAATACTTTCCCCTACGGTGATGGTGTCACCCGGTTCAACGTGAAAACCGCCGCCGCTCCCCTTTGTGAACCGCTTTGCATTGACCTTGAAAATCTGATCGCCACCCGCGCCTTGTCGGCGCACGGTGATCCTTTCTGGCGCGGCAATGCGCGTGTAGCCGCCAGCCATCGCGATTGCTTCCAGGAGATCGATCCCGCCCGGACTGCTTTCGGGCATTTCGTAACTGCCGGGCCGATTTACCTGACCCAAAATCGAGAAGCGCCGCTTCGCGTAGCCCAGGAGCATGACATTCACTTTTGGACTTACCAGATAATCCCGACCGTAAAGTTCTGTCAGTCTTGAAGCCGCCTGGGTCAGGGTTAATCCGGCCAGATGAATTGAACCGAGTAGCGGTACACTCAGGTTGCCTTCGGGATTCAATCGTCCATTCGTGCGCAAGTCATCCTCGCCGAAAACCTCGACCGAAACTTGGTCATTCGCGCTCAAAACGTAGCCGGCCGGCGCGCTAACGCTGCCGCTTGGGTTGCTTGGGTTGAATGTGGAAACAGCAGGGGACTGCAATGTGGAGGCAGGAAGGGAAGGCTGTAAGCCGATGTTTCCCGGAGGGATCTGCGCCAACAGAACGCCCGGAACCAATGAAAAGGCCAGCGCAGCCGGCCACCACCGCCGGTATGCTTGAGATCGAAGGCGATTCAAACCCTCGCTAAAATCTAAATGTTGCCCGAACACCAACCTGATTATCATCGAAACTGAAAAAATCGATATTGCTGTTGTCCTCGCGGTGGAGGTAATAGGCGCCGACACTCAGCCATCGAGTGATCAGCACGTCAACGGAGGGTTCGACAAACCAGTAATCGTCATTCCGCGTTGCATTCACTCCGCTGGTCGTGGCGAAATAATCCGAATTCTCATAGCCGAAGCCCAGACCGAGATAAACGCGCCGGAGCAAACGCTGCTGAATTCGGCCCACAACATAGGTAGTCGCGAAATCTTGATCGGGAAAAAATCCGGAATTTAGGATTCGCCTGCCGGCCGCCAGTGTGAAGGTCGTGCCGTCAAATGGGTGATAGATCGCGCCGAGCTCAAAGACTGGTGAGACGTAGTCGCCCCGGTGATCGTTGAACTGGCGGAACTCCGCGCCCACGGAGGCAGACAGACCTAATTTGCCTGTCACCTGGTAATTGAGGCGAAAATTCGCCTGCTCGAAGGGTTGGTCCACATTCGGATCCTCCACCCAATCATAGCCGAAAGTGCCGCCGGCACCGATCGTCAGCTTGGGCGTCACATTGTAGTTAATGTAGAGGCCGCCTGAAATAATTTGGGAGCTGAAAAAATCGTCATCGGGATAGTCGTAAATTTGAGCATCAAATTCACCGGTCAAAAATAGTTTCGCGCTGAGCTCGTAATTTGCTCTCAGACGTGTGATAAAAAGATTCAGCCGCGTGGGCTGGCTCACGTCGAGGTTTGCAAACAATCCGGTCGTGTCGACAATGCTATTAAGGTTTGTCCCATCGAGTATATACACCTCCTGACTCAGATTCAGCGTCAAACGGCTGAACCTGTACTGGCCCTCCAGCATGATCAGATGACTGACGGCATCCTCGTTCGAGTGGTCGGCGTACAGAATTATGCTCGGCATGTAGTCCAGACGAACGTAGTTCTCGTTGCGTCCTTCGATATCGCCGAATCCAACCGTGAGCCTCGGTTCGATCGCAAAATACCAATCGGAGACGCGATCGGTATTACTGATAAAGATGTTGTCGTCGTAAACCGCCCGAATGGTCAGCCCAAAACTGTAGTGAAAGCGACGCGGTTCCCCTCCATGTAATTCCGATGGAGATACAGTCTCACCACCAAGCGTTAGGTTCCTCGAGTCGAGGCTGCCAAGCGAAGTTGTCGGTTGCAATGGAGCAGCGTCGCTCTGCGCTACGGCGTTATCGGGCGAAGAAGGCAATGGCTCTTCAGGAATAGAATCTTCTCCGCGTACCGCAAAAGCGCATGCAATGAAAATTCCCACGAACAACGCAAGGCTGGCGCCGCTCGATTGACCCAACTTTCCGGTAGCGTTTGACTTGAAAAAAGGAGATGGTTGGTACGACATGGCGACGAGGCTAGGATGCCGCCGCTAGGCCGTCAATCAAAATATTTCGCCCAAATAAAACTTGCTAAAGCGGGCGGCGATCCCGCCCACCGGCGTCCAGTTCGAGCAACTCATTTTCAATTCCGAGCGAGTCCGTAATATCGATTTGCGCCGCGGCATCTTCAGTCGCGGCCACCGGCTCCGGACGAGTTGATGGCCACCGTTGAAAGTAGCCGGCCCCGATTGCGATTGGCGGCTGCGCTGCAGCGGCTGCATAGACTTTCCCTCGCACGCAAGTTACCCGGGTGGTCCGATCGTCCCTCTGAACACGAAACAGGCAATCCGAATCAAGCGTAACCCTTACCGCTGGCGTGCTGATCGCAAATTGTGTTCTGTTTTGATCGCGCCCGCTGACCAGGACGGTGATTTTTCCCCGGCTCAATTGTATCCGTGCGCTTCGGCCGCGCATGCCGCCGCGAGTCTGGTTGCCATCCTTCGATATCCTTAATTCTTCGACCTTGATTTCAGAATTGCTCGACATTTGTGCGAGGGCGGGGGCAATCAACCCTAGGTCGAGCAGCGCCCCGTCTGATGTTCGCACGATACTGCCCTCTTGGATCCGGCTCTCGCGTGTGACCGGCTGAAACTTGTTTTGTTCTACCATTCCGAAAACGACGTCTCCTTTCACGGAAAGAACGGCGGGCACCGTTCGTCGAGTGACGCCTTCCGAGCATCCGTTCGCCAATCCGCAGCAGAGCGCGAGCAAAAAAGTGAGAGTAGGAAAGCGCATCAGTAAGCTGTTCGAGGAAGAAGCAGCGCGTACGGGAGTCGAACCCGTGCACCAGCCTTGAGAGGGCTGTGTCCTAACCACTAGACGAACGCGCCGTGAATCGAATGTGCATAGAATAACTGCATTGCGTATGGCCTGGCAAGGCGGCTGCGCAACACTATTTTAGGTGCTTTTTTTTCTTATGTTTACCCTCAGGCGATGGTTTTGGCGTCGGCGGGGGAGCGCCCGGCGAGGGCCGCACTTGCGGCTGCGATAGCTGAGACAGATGCGAAGTCTTCAATCCTTCTAATGCCAGTTTCATTTCTGCGCTCGGAGCCAGAGCGGACATTCGCTCGTAATAGAGGTTGTAGTAATTGCGCAGTCGATTGCGTTTCTCTAAATCTGTCCTGGCAGCTTGAGCGGTGGCCTTGGCCGCGCACACTTCGGGATCGTTCACCACCCGGTTTTTCAGTTGTCTCCATTCGATATGCAGCTTGCGTTCATCGACTTGTTTGCCCAGCGATTTTTGTTTGAAAGCTTCGTCAAGCTGCGATAACTCCGGAAACTCGGGTCCGTTGGGTTCCGGAAAAGGCGTGGCTGCAACCTCCGGCTTTTCCTCCGTTCCGTAAAGATCGACAGCCGGAGGCGCGGCATCCTGCCCACGTAATGGCAGTGTCATGCTGCCCAGCAACGCGGTGAAAATTAGCCCTTTTATCTTCATTCCCGGTTTTCGCTCCAATGTAACCGAATTTCCGGATGCGGGAAGACGCGATCCATGATAAAGAATCACGCCGGATCCGGGGCGTAGCCTGGTTCGCCACGGGATGGACTCGCTGTGGCAAACTTGGTAGAGCGGTGACCGCGGCGATAGGTCGCGATATTAACTTTCGGGATGCGGCAGGTTGCCGCGCGTGATATTCATCAAGCGACAATTCGGGGCGTAGCTTAGCTTGGTAGAGCGCGTGGTTTGGGACCACGAGGTCGGAGGTTCAAATCCTCTCGCCCCGACCACTGTGGATCAATGTTCCACTGTTATGTTCTGCGTAGTCTGAAGACGGGGGGCGTCGTTATGTAGGATCGTGTGAAGATTTGAGCGATCGCGTTCATCGACACGATTCTGCGGAGTCGAAAGCTACCAGGCACGGTGTGCCATGGATACTGATCCGAAGCGAGACTTTCGCAACGCGGCGAAACTTTGGCGAGAGAGCGTTTTTACAAGACGCATCAAGGCTCCTCCGCTGAATCTGTGTTTGATCTGTGTAAGTCTGTGGCTGAGAACCTGAATGCAAAATCCGGGAATAGCGTTTGCTATCGCCTCCCTGGCGTGCGACACTGCAAACTCTGGATCTAACTGCGGCCGGTTGGCTGCTCCGTCCTCGCCCACCTCGCCGCATGTTTAAGCACGAAAAACTCAATCTCCTCATTTTCGTCGTCCTCATCCTGTTGCAACTCCTGGGAGTTATTGGACTCCTGACACGCTTCCATCCTTTTTATCTGTTCATCATGATCCCGCTGTTTTTCTGGGGCGGAATCAGCACCACGCTTTATCTTCATCGTTACCTGACCCATCGCGGTTTCGAGATGCCGGAATGGCTCAAGTTCATATTCGCATCCGGCTCGGCCGTGATGCTGGCCGGTGATCCCGTCACGTGGGTGGGGGACCATCGCTATCATCATTTGAAGTCCGATACCGACGAAGACATTCATAGTCCGGTGCACGGTTTTCCCTACGCCCACATGATGTGGCTGATCCGCAAGCCGGCCGCGTTCCGCGAGCGCTCCAAGCGGTACGCCGCCGATGTAAGTAAAATATGGTATTGCCGGCTATGGGAGCGCTCCTGGCTCTACGTGCTGCCGCATCTTGTTCTGGCGCTGACGCTGTATTTCACACTTGGAGTGGCCGGGATGCTTTGGTGTCTCTACGTGCCTATGCTCGTGATTTATAATGTCACCTGGTCGGTCAACTCGATCTGCCACATGCGTCAGTTCGGATATCGCAGCTTCGATACGTCCGATCATAGCCGAAACAATCTTTGGATCGGCGTCCTCGGGTTCGGCGAGGGCTATCACAACAATCATCATGCGCAACCGCGTTGCGCGGCGCACGGACTGCGCTGGTGGGAATTCGATCTTACGCGTTACGTCATCTGGATGCTCGAGAAGTGTGGTCTTGCCTGGAAAGTGGTCTGGCCCGCGAAGGAAGCCGAAGATTCGGACTCTGTTCCAGACGAAGGTGCCGGCCTGCTGTTAACGAGCGCCAAGGCAAAGAATTCGATTTAAGCCTCGTAGCCTAAATTCGGCGCCAGGCGTTTCTCCACTGCGGCGATCGTCTCGCCTCTTCGCGAAGCATAATCGATCACCTGATCCCGCCCGATCTGGCCGACGCCGAAATATTTTGCGTCGGGATGCGAAAAATAAAGGCCGCTCACGCTCGCGCCGGGATGCATGGCGAACGATTCCGTCAATCTGATGCCCGCGTTGTTCTCCGCATCGAGCAAATCGAATAATGTTCGTTTCTCCGCATGATCGGGGCAGGCTGGATAACCGGCGGCCGGCCGAATACCGCGATATTTTTCGCGGATTAGATCGACATTGGACAACTTTTCATCGCGGCCGAACCCCCACGCGATTCGGGCCTGTTTATGCAAATATTCCGCGAATGCTTCCGCCAACCGGTCGGCGAGCGCCTTGGTCAGGATTGCGTTGTAATCATCATGCTGGAGCTTGAATTCTTCCGCGAGCTCGTCGGCGCCGTGAATTGAGACTGCAAATCCGCCGAGGTTATCAGCAGGCTGGGAGTTGAGAGTTGATAGTTGAGAGTTTCCCGGAGCAACGAAGTCGGCCAGGCAGTGGTTCCATTGCCCGGCCGGTTTTTGCATTTGCTGACGCAAAAAATAAAACCTGGCGAGTTTCTTCGTCCGCGCGTCATCAACGTAAAGATCGACATCATCGCCCACTGCGTTCGCCGGCCAAAAAGCATAAACGCCGCGCGCGACGAGCAGGTTTTTCACGGCGATCCGATCGAGCAATTTCTGCGCATCGTCGAAAAGCTCACGCGCCTGATTACCGATCACCGTGTCATCGAAGATCGCCGGGTGGCGCCCGCGCAGCTCCCAGACATGAAAGAACGGCGACCAATCGATCAAATCCGCGAGGATGCGCAACGAAATGTTCTGGGTAGCGCGCGCGTCCCGCGTGCTGGTGGAGCCTGTCCTGAGCGTAGCCGAAGGGGCGTCGCGCCGAAACACGCTTTCCTTGACGCATTGCTCTTGTTTAACTTTCGAATCCGAAGGAAAAGTTCGCGACGGCGAGACACCGTCGCCAACACGCAAGACGCGTGCGCTAGCCAACGCACTGCTGAACACACGCACGCCTAAAAACTCGGGTTTCGGCGGAGCGAACGTGCTCCAGTCGATCGGTGTCCGATTCGCGCGCGCTTTTTCCAGCGTGACCAACTTTTTCTCGCGCGTTTTTGCCGAATGTTCCTCGCGCAATCGCGCATAATCATCGCGCGTTTTCGCATCGAACTCCGATTTCAATTCCTCATTCAAGAGCGAATTGACCACGCCCACCGCGCGCGAGGCATCGAGCACGTGCACCGTGCTGGCATGATAATGCGGCGCGATTTTTACCGCCGTATGCGCCCGGCTCGTGGTCGCTCCGCCAATCAAAAGCGGCAAATGAAATCCTTCGCGCTCCATCTCCTGCGCCACGTGCACCATCTCGTCCAGCGACGGTGTGATCAGCCCGCTCAGCCCGATTACATCCGCTTGTTTCTCCCGCGCCGTCTCCAAAATTTGCGCCACCGGCACCATCACACCGAGATCGATGACGTCGTAATTGTTACATTGCAGCACAACGCCGACGATGTTCTTGCCGATGTCGTGCACGTCGCCTTTCACCGTTGCCATCACGATGCGGCCCTGCGGTTTCGCGCTCGCGGATTTTTCCGCTTCCATGAACGGCATCAGATAGGCAACAGCTTTTTTCATCACCCGTGCACTCTTCACTACTTGCGGCAGAAACATTTTGCCGGAGCCAAACAGATCTCCCACCACACTCATTCCGGCCATGAGCGGGCCTTCGATCACTTCGAGCGGGCGCCTGCATTTTTGCCGTGCCTCTTCGGTATCGATGTCGATGTAATCGGTGATGCCTTTCACCAGCGCATGTTTGAGGCGTTCTTCAACGGGTTCTGCACGCCACACTTCGTCTTTGACCGGCGTTTTGCCTTTTGCCTTTACTCTTTCTGCGAAATCGACCAGCCGTTCGGTCGCGTCGTCGCGCCGGTTCAACAACACATCTTCCACGTGCTTCCGCAGCTCCGGCTCGATCTCTTCGTAAACCGCCAGCTGTCCGGCGTTGACGATCCCCATGTCGAGACCGGCACGGATCGCATGAAAAAGAAATGCAGCATGCATGGCCTCGCGCACGGTGTTGTTACCGCGAAACGAAAACGAAATGTTGCTCACCCCGCCGCTCACGCGCGCGCCGGTAAGATTCTTTTTGATCCAACGCGTCGCTTCGATGAAATCGACCGCGTAATTGCGATGTTCTTCCAGACCGGTGGCGACGGTCAGAATGTTTGGATCGAAGATAATACCGCTCGCGTGGAACCCGGCTCGCTCGGCCAATAATTTGTAAGCGCGCGAGCAAATGTCGATCTTGCGCTGAAAGTTATCGGCCTGGCCTTGCTCATCGAATGCCATCACGATGACGGCCCCGCCATAACGCCGGATCAGTCGCGCGTGGCGGAGAAATTCCTCCTCGCCGTTCTTCAAGCTGATGGAATTCACTACCGCTTTGCCTTGCACGCATTTGAGGCCCGCTTCGATCACGCTCCACTTCGAGCTGTCGATTACGATTGGAATGCGCGCGATCTCCGGTTCGCTGCCGATCAAGTTCAGGAAGCGCACCATGGCCGCTTCGGAATCGATCATTCCCTCGTCCATGTTCACGTCGAGAAGGTTCGCGCCGCCTTGGACCTGCTGGCGCGCGACTGCCAGCGCGCCTTCAAAATCGTCCGCCAGGATCAATTTCGAAAACTTGGGCGAGCCAGTGATATTTGTCCGCTCGCCAATCACCGCAAAACCGAATTCCGGCGTAATCTTGAGCGGCTCAAGGCCGGAAAGCTGAAGCACATTACCTTGCGTGTGATCGCGCGCGTCCGTGCTGGGGAGCGCACGCGCCTCGCGTACTGGTGGAGCCTGCCCTGAGCGCAGCCGAAGGGGCGCCCTCGCCGAAGACCTCTCCGGTGTCCATAACCACGAATAGTCTTCATTTTGCTGAGCGACGCCCACGTCCCAAGGATTCCTGCAGATATATTCAAACTTTTCGTGAAGATCCGATTCCGATCGGATCAGTCGATCGAATGACTCTTTTTCCCAGACCGGTCCGTGCGTGCCCGCAGCTTTATTGATCCGATGAGACGTCGCGGATTTAATTCCCTGGAGAATGTCCGTTAATGACCAGAAAATTGTTCGCCCATCGGCATTTTGTTTTTTCACTTGGGGCTCGAAAAGGAGATGGACGTGGTCTAGCATCACGCAGGCAGCATAGACCTCATATTGTTGATGCTCTTGTCCGTAGAGGATGCTTTGCAAAACGATATCGCGTTCCTCGGGCGTTAATTGACGTCGCTTGTGAGTTGAAAACGCTACCGAGTACTTTCCCCATGGTCGCTCAAAGTGGGGAAGACGACGTTTCGAATAAAGTGTATCAGCAGAGGTTTCGGCGGGGAGCGCACTGCCTGTCCGCTCGTGCATGGGCGTCTCGCGTGCTGGCGGAGCCTGCCCTGAGTGTAGCCGAAGGGACGTCCTCGCCGAAGACCTCTCGGGCGTTCGCGACGACAGATAAACCTCGTCTGGCTTCGTAGACCCTTTGTCCCGGGTTTCGGCGGGGGCGCCGAAACCAGCACGCGAGGCGCGTGCGCTCCCCAGAGTGCGTGCCTCCACGTGTCGCGGCGCGCAATTGCGCACTGCCTTCACGATCGCGCGGATGTGTTCGGGAGTGGTGCCGCAACAGCCGCCCACCAGATTCAACCAGCCGTTCTCCGCCCATTTCGCGACTTTGGGAGCGAATGTGTCCGGTGTTTCCGGAAAACCGGTCTCCGATAATGGATCGGGCAATCCTGCGTTCGGATAAGCGCTCACATAAAACGGCGCGACCCGCGCGAACTCTTCGATGAACGGCTCCATTTCGTCCGGACCCAGCGCGCAATTCAAACCGGCCACGAGCGGGTGCGCGTGCGCGATCGAAATGAGAAACGCTTCGACGGTTTGACCGCTCAATGTTCGCCCCGAGCGATCGGTCACGGTTCCGGAAACCATCAACGGGATTTTCTTTCCCGTGTCCTCAAAACCTTCCGCAATGGCAAAGAGCGCCGCTTTCGCGTTGAGCGTGTCGAAGATGGTTTCCACAATCAAAAGGTCCACGTCTCCTTCGACGAGCGCCTTTGCCTGATCGAAATAAGTTTGCTTGAGCTGATCGAACGTGACCGCGCGGAAAGCGGGATCGTTTACATCGGGTGAAATCGACGCAGCCACGGGGAGGGGACCCATCGATCCCGCAACGAACCGGGGCGTCCCCGTTTCGTTCGCAACGCGCTTCGCTGCGCGGCAGGCAATTTTTGCCGCCATCAGATTCATCTCGTGCGCGAGCGCGCGAAGGTCGGGATCGTTTATCACGCGCTGGAAAAATTCCTGATCTTTGCGTCCGCGCGCCGGCTGGCCCGAAAAAAGAAAATCGTGCAATCCGATCGTGGTAGCGCTGAACGTGTTGGTCTCGATGATATCGGCGCCGGCTTCGAGGTATTGCGCGTGAATTTCCTCGATAACCCCTGGCTTGGTGAGAAGGAGCAGCTCGAGACTGCCTTTGAGGTCTTTTCCCTGCCAATCTCGAAACCGTTTCCCCCGATAATCGGCCTCGGACAACTTGTAGCGCTGAATCATTGTGCCCATCGCGCCGTCGAGCACGACGATGCGTTTGCGCAGGAGCGTTTCCAGAGGATGAAGGTCCGACGACATGATTGTCCCGGAACTAAACGGCGTTTGCTCCCGTGATCAAGAAACAAATTGACGCATCATGATGCGTAGATGTGTTGGGGAATCTTCCTCTTCCTCTTAATCCTATTCCTGCTCTTATTCTTGCTTGCCCGTGATGGAACAAAACCGGGGACAATGCCCCGCCTTCGTCCCGCAGTCGCGGGACTACGGCGCGGCAGGCTGAAATCCGAATGTCGAATGACGAAGGAATGACGAATTTTGCAGGGTGTTCGCAGCAGCGAACGCTTAGATCGGGGAGCGCACCCGCCTCGGGTGCTAATGGAGCCTGTCCTGAGCGCAGCCGAAGGGGAGTCTCGCCGAAACGATCTTCCTAATTTCCTGCTGAAAAGATCGTCGTCGCGAGACACGACGACCAGCACCCGAGACGGGCGCGCTCCCCAAACCGGACGGAAACTGCCGCTTACGGTGCGATGCGTTCGTGCAATCGCAGTCGCAACACGCCCACGGTTCTGTTTCGTTCTCGTGCCGGCATGTGCGGCGAGAGTGCGCGTCCTTCACGCTAAGCAACTCAAAATATTTTTCCCAATATGGTCGTTCCTCTGCCAGAGGCGGATCGCAAAAGCAGGTCTCGACCCACGTCGCGACGCCCTGATCATTCACGCGCGCTTTATTCATGTTGTGCAAATATTCGTCGCCCGCAATGGAACCTTTCCCGAGCATTCCATTTTCGATCGCGTGAAGAAGCGCTTTCTCGCATTTTCGTTTAACGCGCGCCTTGACCAGATAACGCATGGATGAAGGTATCAGCATAATGACGAAATCCGAATGTCGAATGACGAAGGAAGCCCCGAAGGCCCAAGTCACGGAGAAGGGAATTTACGCGTGAGCAGGCGCACGCGTTCGGATTGGGGAGCGCACCCGCCTCGGGTGTTTGTTTCGGCGCCCTCGCCGAAACATTTTCCCTCGTTCCCTTTCCCGAAAAGTTCGTGATCGCGAGGGCGCGATCACCAGCACGCGAGGCGCGTGCGCTCCCTGGAATAAACCGCGGTATTATTGCGGCGTCATCGATGGCGACGGCGAAACGCCTTCGGTCGGTTCGCCGGCGCCCTCACGTTCGCGCTTTTGCTGCTTCTTTTCTTGTTTTCTCAATTCCCGTGCATCAAACAGGAAAGGAGAACCAGTGGCGCTTGGCGACACAGACGAAGAATTTGACGGCGTTAACGGTGTGGTCGCGCTCGCGGGCGCTTCATTGGGACGCGCCTGTCCTTGTTCATGTCGCTCTTTCTTCTGCTGCCTTTCCAGGGCGTTCTCTTGGTTTTTCGGCTCTTTTCCAGCTTTACGCTGATCTCTGCTTTGCGCGGAAGGCCCTGAAATCGTCGCGGTGACAGAAGGATTCATCGAGGCCGCGGCGGAAGCTTCCGGCGCAGAAGCTGATGCCAACGGAGTTGGTGTCGCAATTTTCAGCGGAGTACCTAAAGGCGTCGGGCTTCTCCTGGCCGCAGTAGGCTTCGGACTTTCCGCTCCAGCGTGTGCGGGACTCGGCGTTACGGTTGGGGCCGGTGAGACCGTCTCGGATGGGACTGCTGAAGTGGGCCGGGCCGCCAGTGTTGGCGCCGGGCTGATTGACTCGAGCGGACGCGGACTGCGGAATTTTGTCACCGGAGTTTGTGTCGGCGCTGCCGCACGTTGCGTGGCGCTTGGTGTCGGCGATGATGCCGCTGCACCTTCATTCGCCGCGGTGGGCGAAGCGAGAGTTGGAGATGGCGATAATGGTGTGGAAGTGGTTGTCTCCGCGCTGGCCTGAGCTGGCCTTACAAATGTTTTCGACGGCGCATCTGCCGGCGGAGTGGCTTCAGATTTGATCTTCAGGCGCACCTTCTCGGCCGCCTGACGATCGGCGATCGCCTCCCAGCCGTGGTCTACAACTGTTTGCCTAATTGTCTCCTTCACACTGCGCGGGCGTTCGACTGGTTGCGCTCTGGCGATGACAGGAGCGGGCAGTTCGATCACTTCACCCTTCAAAATCGAACGTGGGTTTTCGACACTAATATTGATCTGCCGCTCGAGACGCAGCCGCGGGATTGGTTGGTGCGTACGCGAATGCAGCTCGTCATAATTCGGTCCCTGATTAACGATGTTCGTATTATTATATGTGATATTAGTGACGTTGGTTGTCTGGTTGACGATGGTCACATTTCGTTCCGGCGGCAGTATCACGCGCTCGACTCGCGGTGCGCCTAATTCGTTTGTCGAAACAAAGCAATACTGGTCCGGTCCGATATCGTAGTAACTATCCGCCCAGTTATGAATGCCCCTGGCGCGTTCGAATCGTGCTTCGGGCGGGAGCGGCGCCCAACCGACGTAGTCGTCGCTCTTGCGCCACGAGACCCACGCCGGCGCCCATTCATCACCCGGGACCCAAACCCAACCGATGTTGCGCAAACGCGTCCACCGTCCGTAATGATAGGTTGCCCAGCCAAACGGCTCTTCCGACACCCAGGTCCAACCAGCATCGGTGTAAACCCAATGGCCGTTGGTGTATGGACGCCAGCTCCGCGATTCCTGCGCTTCCCGCGGCTGCCAGACGTAGCCGTAAGTTGAAGTTTCACGCCAGATGCCCTGGGGCTCGAGTTTTGTGTAAAAGGTTGAATAACTGGCGGTCGCGTTATCGCCCGAAGCGCTGCGCATTTGGTTGGTGGTGGAACTGAACGGAGTTTGTCTCGGCGGGGCTTTAGCAGCTGCGGATTCCTTATCGGCCAGCTCTTTCTCCCGCGCGTCGAGTTCGGATTGACGCTGTGCCAGCTCTTGCTGCTGCTCGGCCTGATGCTCGGCCGCCAAGCGTTGCTGCACCTGGCGTTCAACCTCAGCGTTGCGCTCCTCCTCGGTTTGTTGCTTCTGACAGGACGAAAACAACGTTGCCGCGATAATCACCGACAGATGAAAAAATCTCTTCATGTTACGCTTAGACCACTATTGTTTTTCCTTATTCGAAACTTCGAAAGGACACCAATCGGTGTCCCGGACTCTAATGGGCCGGGATGGAGCCCGTCCCTCCTACACTCATGGCGTCGGCGATGGCGAAGCTACCGGTGTAACGATGACTGTCTCGATTTTACCGCGACGCCAACGTTGCATATTGGAATAAAAAGAAACCAGCGCCATTGCGATCAGAAACACAATCATAATCACTAAGGCACTCTTGGGAGCGCGGGACCAGCGCGGATTTTCCGGCGGCGGTTCTGGCAGCTTCATAGGCGAATTATCGATGTCGCTATCGGCTGTGCAAATCCAGCTTTAAAGCTAGAATCAAGAGCTTCATCGATGGTGAAAACGAATGTCAAAACGCCAGAGCACTGGTGCGCTTCAAAAGCTTCGCCAGGGTGAAAGGGCCGAAATTCCGCCAGCAGTCGGGTCAAAATGACAAATCAGACGCCCATAGCTATTCCAGACGCAGCTCGGCAATCGCATCCATTACGCGTTGGCTCAATTGCGTATAAACATCTTTTCCCCCGTCTTCTACGTCCGCGGCCGTGAAATGAATCGGCTCCCCGATGACGACAGTTATTTTATGCCGATGAATTTTTCCGCCAATCGGCCACGCTTCATATGCACCGAAAATCCGCATAGGCACGACCGGGGCGAGCGTTTTTGCGATCAGGAGGCCGACACCCGGCAAGCCCTGATGAAGATGACCATCGGGGGTGCGCGAACCCTCCGGGAATACGAGCGCGCCATTGCCCGCCTTGATGACTTGGATCAATGTTTTAAGCGCGCTCCGATCGATCGCTTCCTGATTGACTGGTATGACGTTTAGTTTCGGCAAGAGCCAGCGCAGCACCGGCACATTGAGCAAAGAACGACGCGCCAGGAAGTAGATGGCGCGATTACAGGCATTGCCGGCCAGAGGCGGATCGAGGTAGCTCTGATGATTCATCGCGAGAATCGCCGGACCGCTCTGAATCATGCGCTCGCGATGAAGAATTCTAAACCCGAAAAAAAGCTGGGCGAGAAGGCGGGATAAATGATAACCGACCCAGTAATATAAATTCACGTTGCAGTGTTGAATCGCGCGCGAAGCGCGATCAAACAGGAATAAAGTCCGGGACCTTCAAGCCTTTGTTTTTGAGTCGCCCGATGATTTCGCCAACAACTCCGTCGATTGTCAGATTTGAACTGTCGATAACCAGCGCGTCTTCGGCGATGATGAGGGGCGAGGCGCGGCGCAAAGAATCGGCACGATCGCGGGCCGCGATTTCGTCCCGCTGACCTTCGGCAGCTCGGCGCCGTAGACGCACCTCGGGCGAAGCGTCAATATAAAATTTGTAAGGCGTCTCGGGAAAAACCACCGAACCGATATCGCGTCCTTCCGTAACCAAGTCGTCGTGACGTGCGTAGTCGCGCATCTTTTCGACAAGAATCTGCCGAACTTGCGGTACGGTGCTGACCTGCGAAACCTCGTTATTAACCCGGCCCTCACGCAAATGGGCCGTTGGATCGAGATTATCGATCCGGATGCGCGATTGCTTGTCTTTGAGCTCACAATCAATGGCAGCGTTTTGGACAAGTTGCGCGATCCGATCGCTATCGTTAGGATCGACGCCGTTCTCGAGGACATACCATGTGATGGCACGATACATTGCACCGGAATTGACGTAGGCGAAGCCAAGACGGCGAGCCAGCTCACGGGCCACACTACTTTTGCCCGAGGCGGCGGGACCATCGATCGCGATGACGCGATGGGAATCCGATGACATGCTCTCCGTGATTAGACACCGTCCGAAACGATCACCCTTCGTCGAGCCGCGTGGCTGAGAGCGAACCGATGACCGGGGTGCTTGAGTGCATGCGCTTCGGATTAATGAACTCTTCGAGCGCG
>QHOW01000145.1:28518-34210 GCA_003219435.1 Verrucomicrobiota bacterium
TCCTGCACAACCGTTTGGCCCTCGGCAAACATACCGGCGACGGCAAACGCCATGGCAATGCGGTGGTCACCGAAACTGGCCACGCGCGCGCCACGCAATGGTGCAGGTCCATGAATCTCAAGGCCGTCATTCATTTCAATGACCTGAGCGCCCATGATGCGCAGATTATGTGCGATGGCAGCGATGCGATCGGTCTCTTTAACGCGCAATTCCTGAGCATGGCGGATGATGGTGGTGCCGGAGGCGAGCGCGCCGGCTACGGCCAGAATGGGAAGCTCGTCGATTAGTTGGGGCACTTCTTTGCCTTGTATGACCGTACCTTTGAGCGCGGCACCCGTAACCTCGACTATCCCACGCGGCTCGAGCTGAGTGACATCCTCGACAGCCTCGCGCACCTGAGCGCCCATCCGAACCAAAACTCCGAGCAAGGCCGTGCGCGTGTCGTTCAAACCAATATCGCGCACAAGTAAATGCCCGCCCGGTTGGGCCGCGGCCGCGACCAGCCAAAAAGCAGCCGAGGAAATATCGCCCGGAATTTTGAAGTCGCGTGACTCAGGTACCTGATCGCCAAAAACACTGACGGCGCCGTTATCGTTCTTCACCGTGCGAACAAGGAAATAATTAAAGAGAAGTTCGGTGTGGTTGCGGCTGAGCGAGGGCTCATTGATCGTGGTCTTCCCCTTGGCGTAGAGACCGGCGAGCAAAATCGCACTTTTCACCTGCGCGCTCGCAATCGGCGAACTGTAATTAATTCCCCGCAACGACTCGCCACGAATGCGCAGGGGCGGCGTGTACTCCGGTCCCTCCGCTACGATGTTAGCTCCCATTTTTCGCAGAGGTGCAATCACCCGTTCCATCGGACGCCGAGAAAGAGAAGCGTCTGAGACCAGCCGGGTCTCGAAAGCCTGTCCGGCAAGGAGGCCGGCCAAAAGTCGCATGGTTGTGCCGGAATTTCCGCAATCAATTTCTCCCGCGGGTGCAGTGAGCACCCGTTTTTTGCCATGGACGATCAAACGATCGGGCTCGGGTTGTTCGATGTGAATTCCAAGAGCGCGCAGAGCGTTAACAGTACGCATGCAGTCTTCGCTCGGTAGAAAACCATGCAGGGTGCAAACGCCATTCGACAAAGCTGCGATGATGGCAGTTCGATGCGAGATGCTTTTGTCGCCGGGAACCGTGATTTCCGTGTCGATCCGAGACGCTCGCTTTACCCGCAATTCCATACAATCAGTGACAGATCTAGCCCGAGCCGCGACGCTAGCAATAGCACGTTTCGCGCGCGAAGATCAGCATCCGGTATAAGACGCGGATGTCCAGCTTTCGTCAATAGCTGCGGCGCAATTGCACAAGCGTTACACCGCGGTCCGCGCTGCTTTCGCTTACGGAACGAGGAAGATTTTCTTGTAGTCCGTGTACGGATCCTTCACCTCTGTCCCGGGCGGCATACCGCTCACGTCCACTACCTTGCCCGGAACATAAGGGCTGGTGACCAACCCCGGTTTTCCAGGCACCGGAATTCCGTACGGATAATCTCCTTTGGACGCCTTGATAGGTGCCGCCGCGGGAGCTGGCGACGCTAAAGCTTCGGTGGTGGGTTCCGGCCGTTCCGGACCGTTTGGATTGAAGGGCTGTTGCTGCGGAGGACCCGGTGGTTGTCCTTCCGCCGGATATCTCGCGGCTCGCTGGCGGGCGCGCGTCGGCGGTGATTCCTCGACAGTATCACACGATGAGACCAAGAGAGCGGCCAGCAATGCAAACGACAGCGGGTGTTTCATAAAAGTCGATTCGACGAAGCTATCTCTCTTCTCATTCATTGCCAATGCTTAAATCGTCATTCAAATCCCATCTCATGGGTTGGATCGCCTCTATTCAGGAACAGCAATACCGAGACGAAATTTGGTCCTGTTTAAAAGAGCTTCTTGATCCAAAATAGCGGTATCCGTTAGTCGGAAAAGGCGCGACAGTTTTTGGAACCATCAGCATAGATTGATCATGAATACGGCGGAGCACCCTCTTAATTCCGAATCTTAAGAAAAAACTATGCGGCAAAGCTCCGAGGGAGAAATTCTGGTGATCGACGATGATGCCCTGACCCGGAAAATACTAATACGGACGCTCGCAGCTGCCGGTTATCAGTGCGGCGAATCAGAAAGTGGAAGGGCGGCATGGGAGCGCGTGCACCGAGAGCAGCCCGCCCTTCTCCTGCTTGATCTGGAGATGCCCGATCTTAACGGCGCGGAGTTGCTAAAACGCCTGCGCGCCGATCAAAACCCCGATATCGCGCAGATCCCCGCGATCATGTTAACTGGCCACGGTGGTGAAGAAAGCGAAGTCCTTTGCTTGGAAGCAGGAGCTGACGATTTCGTGACAAAGCCGATCAACGCCGCGGTGCTGCGAGCAAGGATCGAGACCCAACTTCGCCTGCGTTTTATGCGTCGCCAATTGCAGCAACAAAACGACGAGCTGGAAGCGTGGCGCCGCAATCTCGAGCGCGATTTGGCAGCGGCGAGGTTGACCCAGCAATCACTGATCCCACACAAACCACCCAAGCTTTCCGGTTGGGACGTCGCAACCTGCTTTCGACCCGTCATTCAGGTCGGGGGCGACATCTATGGTTGGTTACGAATGAGAGACGATCGTTTCTTATTTTGGATTGCTGATGCTACAGGGCACGGGGCCTCCGCCGCGCTTATCACCACCTTGACCAAGCTCCTGTTTCATCACGGCACAACCGAGCGCGACACTCCTGCCGCGATCATGCAAGGCGTGAATAGTGATTTCCGCAGCATCTTTGGGGCGCGCTTGAAACAGAGACCGGCCGGGCAAGCGTGGTTGGCGCGGGACACCCACCGCTCTTGATTGCTCGTAAGAGCGGTCCGGTGGAATTAATTGCATCTACGGTGCCGCCATTGGGTTTGATCGAACGGCCACAATTCGTCGAAACGGTCGTTACCCTGGCGCCCGACGAGACGTTCCTGCTCTACACGGACGGTTTGTTTGGATTGGGTGACGGCAAGCGCCGGCGTCTCACGCCAGAAATATTGGCGAAAAAAGTCGATTGCGGCGCGCCCACAGCCGAGGCGTTGCTCATGCGCTTATTGAATAAGGTCGCTCCAAGTGATGGCAAAACGCGCTTGCCGGACGATGTGGCCGCGGTAGCAGTTCGTCGCACCGCCTAGAAAAAATCTTTGATTTATCGTAAATTTTGTATTGCCCTGCTTCAATCGAAGCATTAATCAGCGTTTATGCCGAAAACCAAAACTCCTTCCAAGCGCAAACCAAACCCCGCCTTCATGAGGCCGGTGCAACCCGATGATAAGCTCTCCACTGTTGTCGGCTCCAAGCCTCTCCCTCGCTCTGAACTGACCAAGAAGCTTTGGGATTACATCAAGAAGAACGGCCTTCAGGATAAGAAAAAGAGAACGCAAATTAACGCGGACGACAATCTCAAGCCGGTATTTAACGGCAAGAGTCAGGTCAGTATGTTCGAGATGACCAAGCTCGTCTCCGGACACATCCGCTAGATCACGCATTACTCAGTTTAATCGAGGCGTTCTCCACATCGGGTGAGGTTTGTACGCGCCGACCGCTCGTGAGGAAAAGCGGCAGTTTGTCGCTTCCAATTTCGTGAACGAGAAAAGCGGTTACAACGCTCTTCTATTTTTTTCGCCATGATAGCCGAGCCCGATTGAATAATTGCGCGCCGCAAAGTAGCGCGGTTTTATAAACTGCAACCGTGCGTCCTTGCGAAACCACCTTCCTTGCTCGAAACTTCTTTCGTGAAAGCCTCTCTCTCGATTGTCCCGCTCGCCATTTTTCTCAGCGTCGAACTCGCCTTCTCTGCGCAGGCTGACCCGGGCTGGCAGACCGATTACAAAAAGGCCCAGGAGGAAGCGAAGACAAATAAGAAGTTGTTACTCGTCGATTTTACTGGTTCCGACTGGTGTGGTTATTGCATCAGGTTAAACAGAGAGATACTCTCGAAATCGCAATTTAAGGATTACGCGAGCAAGAATCTCGTTCTGCTGGAGGTCGATTTTCCCCGCGCAAAACAGCAAAGCACAACCCTGAAGGAACAGAACCAACGGTTGGCCGAGGAATACCAAATCGAAGGCTTCCCAACCATCGTTGTGCTCAACGGTGACGGCCGCAAAGTTTGGCGTTATGACGGGTATTTCCCGGATGGCCCAGACGCTTTTATCGCTGCGCTGGAAAAATTGCGGAAAGGCTGAAGACCGATTTCCGTCACTCGCGCTTCTAACTCATTAATTTCTTCCTGCCCTGCATCACGGTGATTGCTGATTAAACCGGCGTGATCGATTACGCTGAGTAAACTAGCGTGATGAATCCGGCTCCATCGGCGCGCTTGGAAGACAGGCCTCTTGGCCTAACAGGGCAGACAGCCGTCCCGGCTGTCGAAGATCGGGAACGACAGGCTAGAAGCCCCTCTGCCAGGACAGGCGGGACGCCTGTATTCCGCTATGCAGTTCGCATGCGAGTACCGCTTCAGAACAGGATAGTAGTCAGAAGATTTCTAATTCTTTTTGCCGGCTTCAAACGCGCGTTGCAACGCATCTGACAACTCGCCGCGGGTGAAGGGCTTTGGCAGAGCGCCGCGAAAACCGTAGGCGAGAAACTCCGAGAGCGCCGCCTCATCGGAATAGCCGCTGCAAACGATGGCTGTCACGTGCGGGTCTAGAGACCGCAGCCGTTCGATCGTGGCCAGTCCGCCCATTCCCCCACGAATGGTCGCATCGAGAATTACCGCCTGAAAATGTTCGCCCCGCCGTAGAGCGCGCTCATAAGTTCTGACCGCCTCAATCCCATCGGGCACGGCCGTGACCTCATAGCCAAGTGTGGTGAGAAGCTGAGAAATGAGGTCTCGAATCGCGGCCTCATCGTCCATCACCAAAATACGTTGATGATTCAAATGGAAGACCCGCTCGGTCACGACCGGGCGGGGCGAGATAGTTCTGCTCTTCGACGCCGGCAAATAGAACGCGAAAGTCGATCCGTCGGGCGAAGAACTTTCGAGATGCAGCATGCCGCCATGTTTCTTTACAATGGAATAACTGATCGCCAAACCAAGACCACTTCCCATCGGTTTGGTCGTAAAGTACGGATCAAAAATTTTTGTCGCCAACTCCTCCGGTACTCCCGATCCGCGATCTGAAACTGCTATTTTTAAATATCGACCAGCGGGAAGCAGCACACCCGAATCCTCCTCCAGTTTCACATTTCGCGCCGAGACGCGAACTGTGCTCCCATGAGGGGTTGCTTCACGCGCATTGATTAGGAGCGCGTTAATTACTTGCTCGATCTGCCCCGGATCAACTTCGGCTTTCCAGAGATCCACGGCCAAGTCGATGTCGGCCCGCAAATTGGATCCGTAAAGTGAGAACTCTGCTGCTTGGGATAACAAATCCGCGATCGAGGAAACACGTTTAATGGGCGCCCCGCCCTTAGAAAAAGTCAGAAGCTGACTGGACAAGTGTGCGGCATGCTGGGCGGCTTGGCCGGCTTTGGACAGAAACGAAAGCAAGCTGCCGGCATCACTGGGCGCTTCGATTTGGGCGAGGCCAATGTTGCCGGAAATAACTGTGAGAATGTTGTTAAGGTCGTGCGCTATGCCGCCGGCGAGTGTGCCTAGCGATTCGAGTTTGCTCGTCGTCAGCCGCTCTTCTTCAATGCG
>QHOW01000145.1:34216-34704 GCA_003219435.1 Verrucomicrobiota bacterium
GACGGAGCTGCCACGGCCGCTCGGATAAGCGTACATTTCGACCCAAATCCTGCCGGCAGCATCACTTGCCTCAAATTGCACGGCCGCTTGCTCGCTCAGAACACGTCGGTAATTCTGCTCAAATGGCGAGCCGATCAGCTCAGGAAATTCTTGCCATAGTTCTTGCCCGATAAGATCGTCCCGCTTGCGATCGAGCAGCTTTTCGGCTTTGGGGTTTATGTAGGTAAAGTTCCATTCCTGGTCCAGGGCAAAAAAGGCGTCAGTCGTATTCTCAAGGATGTCCGTCATGGCGCGGGCTGATTCCTGAAGGGCAGCCCGTGCCTGATTGCGTTCCGCCAGGTCTCGGATTTGTCGCTCCGCGACCGAGAGCCGCACGTTCAGCAAACCGAGGTCGAGAGGTTTGGTCAGATAATCGCTTGCTCCTGCCGCTAACGCGTGCTCCAAATCCGACGTCTCGGTGCGCGCCGTAACCAGGAGAATAAACATTT
>QHOW01000314.1 GCA_003219435.1 Verrucomicrobiota bacterium
GCCGACTGGGATCAAACGCAAAATCTTCCAAGCTCGCAGCTGAAAATCGGAACCGACCGGTGCGAGTGGAATATGGAACTTGAAAGTCTTGCCGGAAAAGTAATCGGCAAGCTGAGAACGAATCGCGTCCAGATATCGATGCTCGCCCGGCACAATGTTTGTCCGCAAACGTCTCCGTAAAATCGACAATTCACTTTCCGTCGCGCGCCGGTCCGCGAATTCGAGCAAGCGCAGACCCTTGTCGTCAGCGACTGCGACCATCGTTCCAAGAGGCGTGTCGATTCGCTCGACGAACATTGGCTCGCGTGATTTCGCCCGCCTGAGGCGGGCCGGTGGATCACCAAAGATTCGTGTAAACGCTTCGCGAAACCCGCTGGCCGTTTCGCGCTTCATCGACGCGACCGCCCTTTCGCACTTCGCGTAAAGCGAGTCCCATCCGGCGCGCGCGATGATAAGCTTGAAACGTCATTCCTTAATGACGTTTGAATTGGCGTCGCGCGGTGGATGGATCGATAGCCATCGCTGCCAGTTCCTTGTCGGTCAGACGTCCACCCGGTGCGCGCTCGACCTCAGTGCGCAGGCGCTCGATCAATTTGGGCGGACGTTTGTCTGGGTCCATCGGATGACAGCGAAGACAGGGCCGATAACCATCATGCAGTGCCTCGCTCGGTGTTGCGAAAAAATCTACATTCTCGCGCGCCGGCTTTTTCGCCGAGCATGTTGGCCGGCAAAAGATTCCAGTCGTGCGAACGCCGGCGTAAAAGATTCCTTCGAAGCTCGGGTCGCGATTCACCAATGCGCGATACATCGTTTCGGATGGAGGAAGAAGTTCCAGTGTTTTCATATGCGTTCGACTCCAAACGTGTAGCAACCGTGCGTCACGCTGCGCGCATGCACAAACGCAGTCTCGGGATTTTGCAGCAACTTTTCAACAACCGCTTCCGGTTCGCTTCCGTTCACGACCTCGGCATCGATCATGTCGTAATTTGCATTGTAAGCGCGGAACACGCGACCATTGCGAAAGGCGGATGGATATACGCGCGTCGCGCGGTAGCGTTCGCAAGGCTCGGCGTGAACGAAGATCGGCCCGCTCTCCGAATACGGACGACCAGCTGGAATTGCTGCGTAGGGGAAGAGAATGACGCGTTCACCGGGTTGCGCCCAGCGCAAACAATGCCGGCACGGAAACCCGTTTGGCGAATCTGCGATGACTACGCCATGGTCCGGCGCGCCCGCTGCCGCGGCCCGTCGCGCTGCTTCCGCAACGTCGGTGGCCAGCAGAACAATTTGGAAGTTCAAAGTTTTCATGTCGACAGCTAAATGCATCGCATCGATTCGCGCATCGACGAAATTCGGGCAGGGAATTCTTTGCAAGGGGCGGCGGTTTCTCAACCGCCGTGGGCGCTTAGGAAAGCGCCCCTTCTTGAGCTCAGCGATGATTTGTGGGATGGCCGTCGTTCACCGCGACGAAAGTTTCCCGATAGGTTGCACAAATTTGCAACGTTGTCGCCGGGATTACTTTTTGTCTTCGTCCAGCTTTGCCTTGACCGCGGATTCGATCTCTTCGTACAAGGCACGGTCGTTCTTGAGCACTTCCTTTGCCGCGTCGCGCCCCTGAGCCAGTTGGGTGCCTTTGTAATTCAG
>QHOW01000146.1 GCA_003219435.1 Verrucomicrobiota bacterium
TGACCGCAATCAAAAGGCCAAATCCCAAGTTCCAAATCCCAGGGAAATCCTAAATCTCAATAGCCAAAAGAACCCAGCCGCGCCGCAAGCTCTTTGGGATTTTGTGATTGGAATTTGTTTGGAGCCTGGTTCTTGGGATTTGGAGCTTTGATACGACGAGGCAACCTCCATTACTCCATTACTCCATTACTCCATTACTCCAATAATCGATACTCCATCACAGCAGTTTGAGCCGTGTCAAATCTTGCGAATCGACAATCCCGACCGGCACGTTGTTGTCATCGATCACGACGAGGTCGTCGATGCGATGGCGTTCGAGCAGATTCAGGACTTCGACCGCGAGTTTGTCTTTGTGCACAGTAACCGGATTCAAAGTCATCAGATCCGCCACCAGCCGTTCACCGATTTTTGAATCGGATTGAAAATGCCGCACGAAATCGCCATGCGTGAAAATGCCAAGTAATTGTCGATCTTCGCCCGCCACGACCGCAGCGCCGGCACGCACACTGGTCATGGCTTTGAGCACGTCGCGCACCGGCGTATCAGTTGAGACAATCGCCATCGCTTCTCGTGGTCGCATGATTTGATGCACACGCATGAGGAGGCTGCGGCCGATCACTCCAGCGGGATGAAACTTTGCGAAATCTTCCTTGTTAAACCCGCGCGCTTCCAGCAGGACCATGGCCAGTGCATCGCCCAGCGCCAGCATCACCGTCGTGCTCGAAGTCGGCGCGAGATTCAGCGGACATGCTTCCTGTTCGATGTTTACATCGAGAAGCAGATGCACGTTTTGGGCGAGAGTGGACCTTGGGTCGCCGCACATGGCGATGATCCTGACCTGGAACCGCGCGATCGCGGGCAGGATCCGGAGCAATTCCTCAGTCTCGCCACTCGCGCTTAGTGCGAGCACGACGTCACCATCGGCGATCATGCCAAGATCGCCATGCAACGCATTTGAGGAATCGAGCACGACGGCCGGCGATCCTGTGCTGGTCATGGTGGCGGCGATTTTTGCGCCGACGTGTTCGGATTTGCCCACGCCGAGTACGACCACTTTTCCGCGCGCATCGACGGTTTCCTTAATCAGTTCAACGGCGCGGGAGAAATTTTCGCCCAGGCGCTCCCGGAGCCGCTTGAGCTCAAAAATTTCTATATCCAAAACACGTGCGGCCTTTTCAAGGTAGTCCATCGAACTATATAATGTGGGCAAGCGTTGTGACGGGCAAGGCCGCCTGAACAAGGCGGAATTTCCAAATCCCAACCTCCAAGCTCCAAAGAACTTCCAAACTCCAATGACCAAACCAGCCTCCTGCCCGACAAAGCTCTACGGCAGCGGCGCGAGGACAGTCGCGTTGAGCAGATTTGGGATTTGGGGCTTGAGATTTCGCTTGGATTTGGGATTTGAAAATTTAGTCTATCGCACACCGCGCATGAAAGGAAAAACATGAAAACATTAATGATCTCGGTCCTGGCGGCGCTGGCGACGACGGCTTCCGCCCAAACGTTGAGAGCGCCGATCGGGCCGCAAAAGCCGGTCAGGGCAATGCCTACACCGCCGCCGATCACAGTGCGCCCGGAGGTTCAGGGAGTGGTTCCGCGAGCGTTTCGCGGCGGTAATCCACTCCAGATGCTTAATCCGGGGGCGCCGGCCCGATACGGCACAGGGGAGCAAAGTCTCGCTTATAATCCGTTCACGGGCAGGTACGACCAAATCAAGCTCTTCGAAATTGTGTTTTGATTTTATTTGCGTTGCTCTTTTCCGTGGGGGCCACTCAGCGTCCTCGGCTACAACTGCCGAGTGAAAATGACGAAACAGCGCTCGAACATTCTCTTCATCATTAGGATTTCGTCATTCCTTCGTCATTAGACATTCGTCATTCGTCATTGCCATTTCGCTGTGCCATCTGTTCACGTAGGCTTTGGGGAGTTGAACGCTCCGCCTGACTCGCCTCCCGCCGTCGCCTGTTATTGCGCGACGTTTCTGAAACCGGAGATGTGGCACATTTACCGGCAAATCACCGCGGTTGAGCGCGTCTCACCGGTCGTCATCGCTCAGAAACGCGAAAATTCGGGCCGCTTTCCCTTCGATAAGATCGACATTGTCCCAAAACCAGCGCTCCATTTTCTGCGCCGCTTCTGGTTTCGCCAACTGCGCGATAAGCCGTGGCAAATTTCGGGCAGTGAGCTTCGCGCGTTGCTGGACGTCTTGGAAAACACCGGCGTCCGGCTTTTGCACATTTACTTTGGTCATATCGCCGTGCATCTCCTGCCGCTAATTCGCGCCTGGAAAAACCCGTCGATTGTTTCCTTTCATGGCGCCGATGTGATGGTGGACATGAACAAATCGGCGTATCGAGAGGCCACGCGGCAGATGCTTGACGCGGTAAAACTTGTTCTGGTCCGATCGGAATCGTTGCGCCACGCGGTCGTTGATCTTGGTTGTGATGAAAAAAAGATCGAAGTCCAGCGAACCGGAATTCCGCTTGACGAATTTCCGTTTCGGGAACGCAATTTCCCGTCCAGCGATGGCGGAGGCGAATGGCGATTGGTGCAGGCTGGCCGTTTAATCGAAAAAAAAGGTCTGCCGGTTACGCTCCGCGCTTTCGCAAGTTTTCTAAAGCGATATCCGAACGCAACGCTCACGATCGCCGGAGAAGGTCCGTTGCTCGGTCATCTTCAGGAGCTGGCGCGCGAACTCAAGATCGACAATCGCGTTTCGTTCACCGGTTTCATTTCACAGAAACAATTGCGCGACCTTTATTATGCGTCGCACATTTTCCTGCACCCGAGCGAGACTGGTCCCGATGGAAATCAGGAAGGCATTCCAAATTCAATGTTGGAAGCGATGGCGAGCGGGCTGCCGGTGTTCGCAACTGAGCACGGCGGAATTCCCGAAGCGATCGAGCACGGGATAAGCGGCGTGCTTGTGCCTGAGCGCGATGAGAAGGAGCTGGCGTGGGCGCTGTTCAACGCAGTGGAAGACCGACATTTTCTCTCACGCGTCGCCCGCAGTGGCGCCGAGGTCGTTGGAGAAAACTTCGACCTCCGGATGCAAGCGCGACGGCTCGAAGATATTTATTTGAAGACGATGTTGTCAGCGCAGTGTTAAAAAGATGTACTGCCCGCGAATCCACGCGAATTAACGCGAATGGAATCAACATCCTCTCGTGATTCGAGGGCAAATTTTGATTGATCGTTACTCACGCCGTGCGGAGGACTCCTGCGTCTCTTTCCCGCTTGTGAACTGGGCGAAAAAGTTTGCGAGCTGCAAACGCACCGCTTGAAAAGAAAGCTGCTCCAGTGCCAGCTGTTGCGATTCAGCCACAATTAACGCACGCGACTCGGCGTTTCTTAGCAGGTCAAGCGCGATAGATGCCAGTTCGTTGATCCCGCGGCCTTCGCCGGAGGTTTTCGGAAACGCGATTCTTTCAATCGCGCCATCGCCGCCGACGCAAATGGTCCGGCACACAATCGCATCGCCTGCCACCTGGCCGGGCACGTGGCTGCGGTCCAGTTGCAAAACGATCTTATGCCGAGCCACCATGCCCAGATAATCCGGGTACGGTTTTTCTACCTCAATCACCCTGAATTTTTCCTTGGGAAATTTTAGCTCCCAAAGCAATCGCCGCGCCTTGTATCCATCCAGGTTGACGACCGTGACCGGTTCTTCGGTCGCTTCCGAGAGCTGTCGGGCGACTAGCAGCGCAGCGAAATGATTGCGTGATGGCACGTCCCATTCGCGTGTCCCGACAAAGATTCCAGTTAGTTCATCAGGCGGGACGGAAAAGTTCCATTGTTGATCTTCGACTGGATAAGGGGTGGGAATAAACGCGACTGTGGCAGGATCGTGGTCCCAACGGGCGCGCTGGTAAATTTCCGCAGCTTCCGGCGTGCTGGCGATGCACCCGTCAGCTTGCGCCAGAATTCTCATGAAACGCGATAACTTCCCGCGATCGCATAATTGTTGCGCGATCTGGTGCAGGCCGGTTTCCTTCAGAGAGACAACCACCTTGCGCTCGTGCTTTTTCAGTTCGGCTAATGCGCGCTCTGAAGCCCGGAACTCGCCGCGCAAAAGAAGAAGAACCGGCGTTTCCTCGGCGATCGCGCGCCGGGTATCGTAATGAAACACTCCGCGCGTGCACGCTGCGTAAGCGTGGAAATTGATGGGTGGATGTTCTCCCTCGCCCGGTGCGAATCCATCGTGAAAGCGCTGTTCCGGGTCCCGGCCGCCTGGATTAAGAACGGTCAACCGAAAGTCGTCTCCGTTTTGCGATGTCATTATTGGATTAGCACGCGAATCACCCAGCCTTCGTCATTCCTCAATTGATCCCGAGCGCTTTCGAGACTGAAACTGAGAAGGCG
The DNA here is from genome assembly GCA_003219435.1 of Verrucomicrobiota bacterium. GTDB lineage: Bacteria > Verrucomicrobiota > Verrucomicrobiia > Chthoniobacterales > UBA10450 > Udaeobacter. The sequence continues at coordinate 4,363 of QHOW01000146.1, forward strand.
CCACACTTATGGGTAAAGATCGCTTGAGGGTGGGGTTGCTGATTTCAATAGAGTCTCTTCCGCGCTCTCTTGATCGAGCGGTTTAACCGGTAGCGCGCGTCGAATCTCGGCTGCTCCTTTATCTTGCGGTTGAACCGGGATCGCTTTCCTAATCGGCACAGTGGATTCCGGCGTTTGATTGGCTGGCTCGCTTCCCGGTTCGACAGCGGTTGCGGGGTTCGCCGATGGCGCCGGGCTCTCGCTCGGTTCGTTCTCGATCTTTTGGCTTTCGGCTGTTTGTATTTCCGGTGCCGGCGTCGGTTCCGGTTTCAAAGTGGGCTTGAGAGAATTGTATGGGTCCTTGTCCGCTAACAATGTTGGGTTTCTCACAGGCACCGGTGTGACTTCGCGAAGATCCACGGCCAGCGCGGCGCGCGGCAAATCGCTGGAAGGAAGGTCTCGCACAAGGCGGGTGCGCGGTTCGCCGTGAACGTTACAAGGTTCGGTGGGTGTCTGCGCCGAAGTTGCCAGCTCCATGTAGGTCGTGCGCCGTTGCACGGTGTCGCCAGATGCCGATTTCACCGCGTCGTAGCACTTGTCGGTGGCGAGCAAGCCGGACCTCCAGCAAATCTCGACCTCGTTCAGAGTCGACGGCTGTCTGATTTCGCGAGGCGGATATTGCTGGGCCGCCGCGTTCATAATGTCCACCCAAATGGGCAGGGCCAGCTCGCGCCCGAACGCGCCGCGATAAATCTTTTGCGGTTTATCAAACCCCGTCCAGACGGCGCAGGTAAAATTGGAATCGTATCCGGCAAAGAGAGCGTCGGTAAAATCGTAGGCCGTGCCAGTTTTGCCCGCTACCGGCATTTTTTTCAGTCCAAATTCCGTGTGGGCGGCTTTTCCGGTTCCTGATTGGAGCGCATCAACGAGACACGAGTGCACCTCGTAGGCGGTTTCAGGTTTGATCACCGTCTTCCGTGTGCGGTCATTTTTCGCGTCCCAAACCAGTGTTCCGTCCTTTTCCTCGATGCGTTCCAAAATATGTGGCGCGTTCGGACGCCAGCCACCGTTTGGAAATATCGTGTAACCGAGCGCGAGCTCGGCGAGCGTAATCTCGCTGCTACCGAGAAATGTGGCCGGAAAGGGGCGCAGGGGCGAACGGATGCCTGCTGTAGAACAAAGCTGCAAGACCGAATCAATCCCCGCGCTCATTCCGATGCGGACGCCTGCGCCATCTTTTGATTTGGCCAGCGCCTGCCTGGCCGTCATCGCGCCTTCATAGCGGTTCTCAGCGCTTTCTGGTCCCCATTCGCCCAGGATTCCGGTTGTACCGCCAATCATGACCGCGCGGTTATCGAGCGGCGAATCTTCCACGAGCGTTCCCGGGAACATTCCTTTTTCAAAAGCCGCCGCATAAACGAATGGGAGCATTGCCGTTCCGGCCGGGCGCCTGGCTTGCAGGGCACGGTCGTACTGATTGTGCTCGAAATCGCGTCCGCCCACGAGGACGAGGATGTCGCCCGTCGCGTTATCCAGACCGATTACCGCCCCTTGAAGATATTCAGGCGCAGGCTGGCTGGTCATTGTGCCGTTTGCTTTTGCCTTCCGAAAAGTGGCCGCGTAATCGGCATAGGTCTGGTGATTATAATCAGGATGCTTTTCAATCCGGTCGAGATTCACGCGGAGAGAATCCTCGGAAACCTTCTGAAGATCGACATCGATCGTGGTCTGAATGCGAAAACCCTCGTTCATGGCGCGATCCCACCCGACTGCAGCAATCACCTGCTGGCGGATGTAATCGACCGCGTAGGTTTGGCCCTGAGCGTTCTGTCGGCTTCCGATGGCAATTTGTTCCGCGCGCGCTTTGGCGCACTGTTCGCCACTAATCAGGTCCAGATCGCGCATCCGATCGAGCACATAATTGCGCGCTTCGTGCGAAGCGGCGTCATCGGTCCACGGTGATAGCCTATTCGGACTCTTGATGAGACCGGCGAGGGTAGCGCATTCTGCCAGCGACATTTCTCGAGCAGCCTTGCCGAAGTAACCGCGCGCCGCTGCTTCGGCTCCGTAGAGACCGCCTCCGAAATAAATCCGATTGAG
>QHOW01000121.1:0-11666 GCA_003219435.1 Verrucomicrobiota bacterium
CTCCCTCTTGCCCATGCTCCTGATCATGATCGAAGTATGAAAACTTACTTGGATGAGCAGGAGCATGATCATGGGCAGGATCACAAGCAGCCGTCTTCCCCAGGCTGCGGCGAGGCAAGCGAGCAGGAGCACGACTAGGCAATGGCAAAGCTATCCGTTCGCGATCTGGATGTACGCGGGAAACGCGTCCTGGTACGGGTGGATTTCAACGTGCCAATCGAAATGCGCGGTGGAAAGGTCCGCATTACTGATGACACTCGGATTCGAGAAAGTCTGGCGACGATCAACTATCTCCGTAAAAACGGCGCGAAAACAATTTTGATGTCGCATTTTGGCCGGCCCAACGGAAAGCGCGTGCCAAAATATTCCCTTCGTCCGATCGGCGAATATTTGCATTCGCTCATCCATCAGCCTGTCATTTTCAGTCACGACACAATTGGGGAAGTGCCTGAAAAAATCATTGAGCATATGGAGAACGGCGATGTCGCGTTGCTCCAGAACCTTCGCTTTCAGCCGGAGGAAGAAGCGAACGATCCGAAATTCGCGGAAGCTTTGGCGAAATTCGGCGATCTCTACGTCAACGATGCATTCGGTGCGGCCCATCGCGCGCACGCATCGACAGTGGGGATCACAAAATTGGTGGCGAAATCGGCAATGGGCCTTCTGATGGAGAAAGAGCTAAAGCATTTGCGCGACGGCCTCGATAAACCAGCCAGGCCGTTCGTAGTGATTCTGGGTGGAGCTAAGGTTTCCGACAAGATCGGCGTTTTGAAAGCGCTGATGGAAAAGGCCGACACCATCCTGATCGGCGGCGCGATGGCGAACACCTTTCTCAAGGCGCAGGGAGTTCCGGTCGGCGCGAGCCGGGTGGAATCCGATAAGATCGATCTTGCGCGTGAAATTCTCGACCTGGCGGAGAAACGCGGCGTGAAATTTTTGCTCCCGGTTGACGCGGTGGAATCAGAGGAAATTCGCGCGGGCACGCCCATTCGAAACACCAGCCGGCTTTCGCCGCAGCATGGGATCAGCGACGGTTGGCAGGCGGTAGATATCGGCGCTGCGACGATTGCTCTTTACCAGGAGGAAATTGCGAAAGGAGAAACGATTTTGTGGAACGGGCCGGTTGGGATTTTTGAGATTCCCGATTTCGCGGAGGGAACCATCGCGATCGCTGAAGCGCTGGCGCAATCGGGAGGGACGACGATCATCGGCGGCGGCGATTCGGTGACAGCGGTCAAACAAGCCGGACTGGCCGACAAAATGACATTCATCTCCACCGGCGGCGGCGCTTCGCTGGAATTACTCGAAGGCAAGGAATTGCCCGGCGTCGCAGCGCTGTCCGAAAAAGAGTAATGGAGCGATGGAGTAATGAGATGATTCAGTTGCCGCTCCTCCCCGAACCGCATGCGTCGCATCTGTCGCATTGGTCCCATCCGCGACCGCGACCCTCCATTGGTTAAAATGAAAACGAAAAATCATCGCCGCGCTGCACGTTGACTGACATGAGAAAGAAAATCGTCGCCGCCAATTGGAAGATGAACATGACGCAGGCGGAGTCTGCGCGATTTATCGAGTCGCTGCTGCTCGATCTGGGTGACATCACTGATGTCGAGGTGGTAATCGTGCCGCCGTTTACCGCCATTGCGAAAGTGACGGAAGCCCTCGGCAAAGCGCAAAACATCAAGGTTGGCGCACAAAACATGTATTGGGAGCGGAGTGGCGCTTTTACGGGTGAGATTAGCGCTGCGCTGTTGCGCGATTTATTTGTGCATTACGTCGTGCTTGGGCACAGCGAACGTCGCATCCTTTTTGGTGAGACCGATGAGATAGTGAACCGCAAAGTGCGCGCTGCGCACGAAGCGACCCTGCGCCCGATCGTTTGCGTCGGGGAAACACTCGAGCAGCGCGACCGGGGCAATGTCGAAAAAATATTGTCGATCCAACTGCGCGGCAGCCTCAAGGATCTGAGCGAGAAAGAACTTCAGGAAACGGTGATCGCCTACGAACCGGTATGGGCAATCGGCACCGGCCGCAACGCGACGCCCGAGCAAGCGCAGGAAGCGCACACGTTTATTCGTCACACCTTGCGCGAAATCGCCGACGACGCGACGGCTGAGCGCGTGCGGATTCAGTACGGCGGAAGCGTTAAACCGGAGAACGCGCGCGAGCTAATGAGCCAGCCAGACATTGATGGCGCACTGGTCGGCGGCGCCAGCCTCGATCCGCGCAGCTTCGCCGAGATCGTAAAGGCTGCGCGAGCGGAAGTAGCATAGCTTCCAGCCCGTGCGGCAACCGGGTGTCTCGCCCGGTCTGTGTTTAGCGCCAAGGGCGCGCATACAATATCGAGCCCTGGGGCAACGCCCCAGGATTCATGGAAGCCCAAACATCAGCGCTGAAAGCGCGATTCACCGCCGCGCAAGTACAAAGCTGGATTGAATCGCGCTTTCAGCGCTTGTTTACCTGGCAATCAAATTCCTGGGGCGATGCCCCCCAGGCTAAAAGTGAAATAGCGCCTCTGGCGCTAAACAGATACCGGGCGTCTCGCCCGGTTGTCGTTTGCCCGCCACCTCACAGCCAGGATGGCTGTGTCCCGTTATTTCTTAATCTCCAGGTAGGTGCGCGATTGCACGTGATTCGTGCCGGGCTGGAGTTGCTCGATGCGCATTTGTTTTAAGAACCAGCTGCCGCCGATCTTTTGCGCAGAAACCACTTCGAAGCGTTTCGCAAATTGGGCGTTCCAGTCGTAGCCCTCCATCCGCATGAGTGCGCCGCTCGCCTTATCGACCCAAAGGAAAATATTGGAATACTGCGACTCGCGCGAAGGCGCGCGCAGTTGCAATTTCCAGCAATTGCGAGTGCGAACATTTTCTTCGCCCAGCACCCGGGCCGTCGGCCAGTAAAGAAATTTGAACGCGAGGTCCTCGTAGGTAAGGCTGGTGCCGCGGATTTTTTGGTCGAGTTTCGAAGCCGCAAATTTCTCCGTTCCGGCGTCGGTCACGAGATCGAGGCGGGAACTCTTTTCCCCGAGGCGCAATTGCAAAACCTCGTCAGGGTTACTGAATGAATAGCGAATCAGCGAGCCGTTTTGCGTCAGGCGGAAAGGGACAATGACATTATTTTCGCGAAGCTGGCCCTGCAGATCGATTTGCTGTTGCGACTCGATCATGCGAACCGAGTCGAGAATCTCCTTCGCAGAGGGCGCGGGCTGGCCGAAGATCGAAAAAGGCAAGATTAAGAAGAGCGCGACGATCTTTCGCATGGAAAAGAAGCTTTAAGGGTTAAGTGTTAGGTTTTAAGCCGATCACGGCGCGCGCGATACTTAAAACTTACAACTGTTCAACTTGGACCAGGCCTTCTTTCATCTTATCAACGAACGATGGACGAGCCCGACGCTCGACTTGTTCATGGCCGCGCTCAGCAACAGCGACATTTGGAAGCCGTTGCTCATTGCGATCGGGCTGAGCGCGCTCTTTTTTGGCGGATTTAAGGGCCGAGCGATCGTTGTCTGCCTGGTCTTGTCTTTGCTGATTGCGGAGCTGTTCACAGGTATATTGAAGTCGGCCGTCGATCGGCGTCGGCCCAAGCAAGTAGAAAGTGTGCGCATGGTCGAAATGCAAAGAACGCAGCCGAAGTTCATGACCTTGTTCAAAAAACCTATTGTCCGTTTTTCCGCTCAATCCGATCGGAACCGATCGGGGCCATCATTTCCATCGGGCCACATGACGAATAACACGATAATTGCTGTGTATTGCACGCTGTTTTATCGTCGGCGCGGCTGGCTCTACTGGATCGTCGTCGCAGCCGTCGGTTACTCGCGAATTTATCTCGGTGCGCATTGGCCGAGCGATATCCTCGCGACGCTGTTTCTGGCCACTGGGGAAGCTTTGCTCATGCTGGGATTGTTCGAGTGGATTTGGAGAACGCTGGCGCGGAAATGGGCGCCGAACTTTTACGCAGCGCATCCGAGCCTGATTGATGATTTGAATGGTAGGGCGCAACCGTCCCAGGCTCTGCACCAATCTTTATGACGACCACGCGCGCGGTCTGGTTTTTCGTTCTCGCGCTGACCGCGATTCGACTGTCGATGCTGGCGACGACCGATCTCGAATTCGACGAAGCGCATTACTGGATGTGGTCGGAGCGCATTGCCCCGGCATATTTCAGCAAGGGGCCAGGTGTCGCTTTTGCCATGCGCGCCAGCACCGCCATTTTTGGCGCAAATGAGTTCGGTGTGCGCTTTTTCAGTCCGGTGCTCGCCGCCGCCACGAGCCTGCTCCTGTTTTATTTTGCGCGGCGATTATTCAGCGCGACCGCCGGTTTTTGTGCGGTCATCGCATTGAATGCGACACCAATCTTCAACATCGGCGCGTTCCTGATGACGATCGATGCGTTGTCAGTTTTTTTCTGGTTGGCAGCGATGTTCACATTCTGGCTGGCGCTGGAAAAAAGTCCTCGTTTCTCCTGGTATTGGCCGCTCACCGGATTGCTGATCGGCTTTGGATTTCTCTCCAAATACACGAATGCGTTCGAGCTTGTTTCGATTTTGCTCGTGCTCGCCCTAGCGCCCAGACTTAGACAAGAGTTTGCGCGGCCCGGCTTGTATTCGTTGTTCGTCATTTTCGCTCTCTGCACCGTTCCGCCGATTATCTGGAACGCGCAGCATGCCTGGATTACGCTGGCGCATCTGCGCTCTCGCGGGGGCGTCGAGCAGGGCTTCGGATTCCATCCGGGCGAGATTCTTGAGTTCCTCAGCGCCCATTTTCTGGCCTATTCGCCATTTCTATTCCTCGCGCTGGCGTGGGGCGTCATTGGAAGTTGGCGACGCATAAATCAGCAATTCAAGGTGTTGTTCCTGATGTGGTTTGGATTGCCGGTGTTCGTTTTTTATCTTCTGTTGTCAATTAACAAAAGTGCCGCGTCAAACTGGGACGGACTGGCCTTCTTCGGTTTCGGTTTGCTGGCAATCTATTTCTGGTGGAAACGCGTCGAGACAAGCGTGCCGTTACAACTCTGCGCGGGCGTGGCGTTGGTGGTCGGATTAATCATGAGCGTCATCGCGCTAAACACAGACTTGCTGCGCACCGCAGGTTACGAATTATCGCGACGTGACCCGACCGATCGCATGCGTGGATGGAAAACCGCAACCGGCGCGGTCGAAAAAATCCGTAACGATCTCGAAGCAAAACTGCGAGAAAAACTATTTCTCATTGCCGACGCCCGCGATCGCGCGTCGGAAATTTCGTTTTACCTGCCCGACAAACGGCCGGAGGGCCCGGGGCATCCGCCGGTTTATATCGTTGAGTCACAGGATCTCGTAAACCAGTTTTCCTTTTGGCCGCGCTACGATGAATTTGTCGAATCAAAGCCGGGCGTGCCGCGCCCGGAGGACGAAGTTTACACTGAGGAGAGCGGGATCAATCCTTTCGTCGGGCGCAGCGCGCTCTTCATTCGCCAGGGGGAAAAAGGACATGCGCCTCATAATATCCGGGCCGCCTTTGAATCAACTGAACTGGTGGCGACCATTGAAGTGCAGCGTTACGGAAGAGTAATACGCACGTGGCAGGTGTTTCTTTGCCGAGGCTATCGCACGCTTCCGTTATGAGAAACCATTCTTACAAGCGCCTTCCGTGGGTCATCCTGAGCGGAGCGAAGGACCTCACCCAAGCTTTGTTGATCACACTAGGACAACAGCGTGACGAACTCCATGAGTGAGGTCCCTCACTTCGTTCGGGATGACCCGCGTTCAACGCGACCTCGTGTACTATTCACAACATTCCCGTGATGCAGATGCCAAGCTCTCCAGCAGTTTCCGTGGTGGTACCGCTCTTCAACGAAGAAGAGAACATCCCCATCCTGCAATCTGAGCTGCGCGCAGCGCTGGGCGGGCTCGATTACGAGATCGTCTTCGTCGATGACGGATCAGTCGATCGCACCGTCGATCAAATCGGAACCGCGCCGAATATTCGCGTGATTCGTTTCGAAAAAAATACTGGACAAAGCGCCGCTATTTATGCCGGCCTCCAAGCTGCGCGCGGCGCGATCGCGGTTCTCATCGATGGCGATTTGCAGAATGATCCTGCCGACATTCCCAGACTTCTCGCTGAGATCGAGCGCGGCGCCGATCTCGTTTGTGGTTATCGGCTGAAACGCAGGGACACTGTGCTGAAGCGGCTGACAAGCCGGGTGGCCAACGCCATTCGCAGCCGTTTCACGAAAGACGGCGTGCGCGACACGGGTTGCACGCTGAAGGCAATGCGGCGCGAATGCGTAAGCGCGCTGGTTCCGTTTAAAGGCATGCACCGCTTTATCCCCGCGCTCAGCAAAGGCGCAGGTTATCAGTTGGTCGAAATCCCCGTGAATCATCGTCCACGCCGCTTCGGTCAAAGCAAGTATGGCCTGGGCAATCGCGCCCTGCGTGCCACCATCGACATGTTTGGCGTGCGATGGTTACTTGCGCGGCGGCTAAACCATAAGATTCGCGAGCGCTAGCCCCGCAGATTCTTTTCAGTCTTGATCAGAATCCTATTGAGTCGATATTGGAATCATGAAAACAAGTTTGGATATTCCTGAGAAAGAACTCATGGATGTGATGCGTTTTACGAAAGCAAAAACAAAACGCGATGCCATCGTGACGGCTGTGAGGGAATATAATCAGCGCAAGCGCATGGCGGCCCTCGTAAAGTACGCAGGAAGCTCGACTACCTTTATGACGATTGAAGACCTCATGAAAATGCGCCAGGCCCAGTAATATAAGCGGCAATGGTCCTCATCGATTCGTCTTCCTGGATACATTACTTTCGACATCGGGGTGATGTGGGCGTCCGCGATCGCGTGGTAAACCTTGTGCAAAGCGGCGAAGCTGCTTGGTGCCCTTTGATTCGTTTAGAGCTCTGGAACGGTGTGGGAAGTAAGGCCGATCGCAAAATGCTGCGCGAACACGAGACTTGGCTGCCTGATCTGAAAATCACGGACGACGTATGGGATGAAGCCTGCGCTCTGGCCGGCCGCTGCAGAGGAGTCGGCAAAACCGCTCCGGCAAACGATGTCTTGATTGCGGCGTGCGCCCGCCATTACGAACTGGAACTCCATTTCACGGACGCTCATTTTGAATTTCTGATGACAATTTGAATTTGGTTCTTGATCAATCGGTGTGGACTTAGAAGGGTGCGGCGAACCTTTCCAAAACACACTTGTCAAGACGAGCGGCCCCGCTAAGCTTGCGCTCCCATACGAGGGGAAATCTGCATGTCGCTGGCCAGCTTACTTTCTGCCGACCAAATCATCCCCGAGATGAGGGCGACCGACCGTTGGCCGGCCATTGTCGAGCTGATCGATCTCCTGGTTAGCCTGGGAAAGATAAAACCCGAGGATCGCGACAGCATTTTGGCCGCGCTTAAACAGCGCGAGGAAACCATGAGCACCGGCATCGGATTCGGGATTGCTATTCCTCATTGCTCCTCGGACCGCCTTGACGAAGTCGTGGCCGCATTTGGACGATCGTCTGGCGGGATTGAATTCGATGCGCTCGACAACGCGCCGGTGAAGTTCGTCGTTCTTTTCATTGTGCCAAAAAATCAATTTCAGACGCACTTGCGGACGCTTGCATCGATTGCCAAATTTTTGAACGATCGCAGCGTCCGAGAGAGTCTGGCCGAAGCGAAATCGGCCGACGCGATCTTGTCGGTCTTTCGCGACCGCTCGTAAGCGTGTAGCGGCGGTCTATGACCGTCGGACGAATTTAATGCGACGCTCATAGAGCGCCGCTACAGTTCGGGGAAAATCTGTCAGCGATGGAAACTTTCCAAACCATTCTTGCCAAAAGACTCTCTGACGCGCTCATCGCCGCTGGCCTGCCGCACGCGGCCGAACTAACGCCCGCAACCGATCCGCGTTTCGGCGATTATCAGACCAATGCCGCTCTGGTCCTCGGAAAAGAGCGCAGTGAAAATCCGAAAATTCTAGCGGCAAAAATTCTTACCCAATTTGATGTTGGCGATCTTTGTGACCCGCCCACCGTCGCTGGCGCAGGCTTCATCAACTTCACATTGCGTGCCGATGCCATCGCAAGAAAAGCGGGCGAGGTTTTGCGGAACGAACGGCTCGGTGTCGCAAAAGCAAAATCGACGAGAAGGATCGTGATTGATTTCGGATCGCCAAACGTTGCGAAACCGATGCACGTTGGTCACATCCGCAGCACGGCGCTCGGCGACGCGCTGGCGCGGATTGCGCAGTTCCTTGGGCATGAAGTCATCCGCGACAATCACGTTGGCGATTGGGGGACGCAGTTTGGCATGGTCATTTACGGCTGGAAAAATCTGCTGGATCGAGAAGCTCTTCAGCGCGATCCACTCGCCGAGATCGTTCGCATTTACAAGGAGACCAATGAAAGATCGGCAAAGGATCCGCAAGTTGGCGAAGCCTGTCGCCGGGAATTGGTGAAGCTGCAGGCGGGCGACAGGGAAAACGTCAGAATCTGGAACGAATGCGTCGCGTTCTCAATGCAGGATTTCGATCACATTTACAAACTGCTCGATATCCATTACGACATCCAATGCGGCGAAAGTTTTTACAACGATCGCCTGCCCGGCGTGGTCGACCGCTTACTCAAATCGGGCGTTGCTGAAATCAGCGAAGGTGCAGTGGTCGTTTTCTTTCGCGATATTCCCGAGCTAGCCGACAAACCGTGCATCGTTCGCAAGCGCGACGGCGGTTTCAATTACGCAACGACAGATCTCGCGACAGTTGATTATCGCATCAATGATTTGAAAGCCGATGGGATTTGGTACGTGGTCGGTGCACCGCAGATTTTGCATTTTAAACAAATTTTCGCGATCGCTCGGCGCGAAGGGTATTCAGCCGATCTTCGCCATATCACGTTTGGCAGCATCCTGCGTGCGGACCGCAAAATAATGAAAACGCGCTCTGGGGAGAACGTCCCGTTGCGCGATCTTCTCGAGGAGGCATGCAAGCGTGCTCGGAAGATTATCGAGGAGAAGAATCCCGATTTGAGCGAGACGGATAAGATCGACATCGCGCAGAAGATCGGGATCGGCGCGATCAAGTACTTCGATCTCTCACAGTATCGGATGACCGATTATGTGTTTTCCTGGGAGAAGATGCTCTCTCTCCAAGGAAACACGGCGCCGTATCTGCAGAATGCTTACGTGCGGATCCGCTCCATTTTTCGGAAAGCAGGCGAATCGGCGCCAAACATCGGCAATTTGATCCTCAAGTCTCCCGCTGAAATTAATCTTGCAAAACGTCTCTGTCAGTTCGCGGAAGTCGTCCCGCAAGTGCTGAACGATTTTCGCCCGAACATTCTGGCAAATTATCTATTCGAGTTGGCGAACAGCTTCCACGCATTTTATGAGACCTGCCAGGTCTTGAAATTGGAAGAACCCGCGCGCAGTTCGCGTCTGGCACTGTGCGATCTCGCCGGGCGAGTCTTGCAGCGCGGTCTCGATCTTCTTGGAATCAAAGTACCGGAAAAAATGTGACACGCTTCGATTTTGAAGCGTGTCATCCTGAGCGGAGCGAAGCGGAGTCGAAGGATCTCTCGCAGTTTTTTTGGCGCATCCCTCGCTGAAGGCGAATAGTAAGAGATTCCTCGACTCCGCTCGGAATGACAAACGACATGTCAAAGGAAAAACATCCGCGCATTCCCGGTTCGACCTACCGATTGCAGTTCAATCGCTGGTTCACCTTCGCTCAGGCGCGCGAGATCGTGCCGTATCTGCACGCGCTGGGAGTGACGGATGCTTATGCATCGCCCTATTTCCAGGCAGGCGCGGAAAGCCTGCACGGTTACGACATCACCGACCATAACAAGCTCAACCCGGTAGTCGGCTCGCGGGAGGATTACGACTCCTGGGTTGCGGAACTCCACGCGCACTCGATGGGTCAGATGCTCGATTTTGTCTCGAACCACGTCGGGATCGCGGAGCCGCTAAACGAATGGTGGATGGACGTGCTCGAAAACGGGCCCAGCTCGAGGTTTGCGCACTATTTCGATATTGACTGGCATCCGTTAAAATCGGATCTGCGTGACAAAGTTTTGCTGCCAATCCTGAGCGACCAATATGGGCGCGTCCTCGAGCGCGGTGAGCTGCAGGTGCTTTATGAGGAGGGCACCTTTTATCTGCTCTACGGCCAGCGCAGACTGCCGATCGCGCCGGGCACATATCGCTATGTCTTGGATATTGCGTTGCAAAATCTTGCCGAACACAAGGACGAGGATTTCTACGCGGAATTGCAAAGCATTCTGACCGCGCTCGAATATTTGCCAAAGCGTACCGAAACCGACCCAAAGCGTGTCGCGGAGCGCGTTCGAGAAAAGGAAATCATCAAGCGACGTCTCGAACGCCGTTGCGCGGAAGCGCCGCAGGTGCAGCATGCAATCGAAAAGGCGTTGGCCCAGATCAATGGCGAGCCGGGCGACCCGCGCAGCTTCGACGCGCTGGATGAATTGCTCAACGCACAGTCTTACCGGTTGGCCTATTGGCGGGTCGCAGCTGAAGAGATTAATTATCGCCGCTTTTTCGACGTTAACGATCTGGCAGCGATCCGGATTGAATTGCCAAAGGTTTTCGACGCCGTTCACCGGCTGATTCTTGATCTCGTGCGTACCGGCGCCGTGACCGGTCTCCGCATTGATCACCCGGATGGTCTTTATCTGCCGCGCGAGTATTTCGAAAAACTCCAGCAGCGCTGCGCAAAGGCACTGGCGATCCCGCTTCCCAAAGATGGACGCGCCATTTACATGGTCACAGAGAAAATTCTAACCGGCACGGAAACGTTGCGAAAGGATTGGCTGGTGCATGGCACCACTGGCTACGATTTTGGAAATCAAGTCGCGCAGTTGCTGGTCGATTCCTCAGCCGAGGCGGCGATCACAAAAACATTCCATCGTTTCATCGGCCATTCCCTGCCATTTGGGCATCTGCTCTATGCGAAAAAGCTACAAGTGATGAAATTGTCACTCGCCAACGATGTCGATGTTCTGGGCAACATGGTCGATCGGCTCTCCGAGCAAAATCGATGGTATCGCGATTTTACGCTCGAAGCGCTGGCCCGTGCCGTACGCGAGACGATCGCCTGTTTTCCGGTATACCGGACTTATCTCTCTCCTGGGCGGCCGGTGAGTGAAGAGGATCGACAAGTGGTCGAGCGCGCCATCGCTGCGGCCAAGCGCCGGAATCCGGCAATTGAAGAATCGATCTTCAATTTTCTCCGCGACGTCCTGGTCTTCCGGTTTCCGGAAAATCTTGATGCCGAAGCACGCGCCGCCCACACCCATTTCGTGCTCAAGTTCCAGCAAACCACCGGACCAATCATGGCCAAGGGTTTGGAGGACACGGTGTTTTACATTTACAACCGGCTGGCCGGGTTAAACGAAGTCGGCGGCGAGCCGCAGCAGTTCGGATCAAGCGTTGATGCCTTTCACGGACGTAATATCGATCGACAACGCAATTGGCCCGCGAGCTTGCTCGCGACCTCAACGCACGACACTAAACGCAGCGAAGATGTGCGTGCGCGGATCGTTGCCATTTCCGAAATCCCGGAGCTTTGGCGACGCTCGCTGCAACAGTGGCGCCACACCAATCGCCGCTGGAAGCGGACAATCAATGACACGGAAGCGCCGGATGCAAATGAGGAATACTTGCTCT
>QHOW01000121.1:11855-14318 GCA_003219435.1 Verrucomicrobiota bacterium
CGCAGGAAATTGCGCGCCTCGGAGCGATCAATTCGCTAACCCAAACCGCGCTAAAGCTGACCTCGCCGGGAGTCCCCGACATTTATCAGGGCAATGAGATTTGGGATTACAGTCTAGTCGATCCTGACAATCGACGCCCAGTCGATTACCAACGCCGTCGCGAAATGCTCGCGGCATTGCCGACGACGGCTCCCGAGGAGTTGATGCGCAATTGGGCTGATGGTCGGATCAAAATGTTTTTGACCCAGCGAGTGCTGCAATTTCGCCGCGAACATGTCGATCTTTTCCAGGGCGGAGAATATCTGCCACTAAAAACGAATGGCACGTTTGCGGAGTGCTGTATCAGCTTTGCCCGGCGGCTGCGGGACAAATGGATTGTTGTAATCGCACCGCGGCTCTCTTCCCGCATTGGCTTTCCGCCCGTTGGCGAACGATGGAAAGAGACGACAATCGAATTGCCCGAAAAACTTTCGTTGGAGAACGCGCACGATCTCTTCACGTGCTGCGCGATTCATCACGAGGGCCAAAAAGTTTCGGTGAGCAACGCGATGTCCATTTTGCCATTCGCGGTGATTACCAACCTGTAGCGCCGCGAAAGCCTTCGGAGTCGCTATAAGGAAATAAGAATCAGTGGCGCGTGGCGCGGTCGAACAGGTCGACAATCCACTGCGCGAAGAAGCTCAGATTCGTTAGCAAATCGGCGCCGAAATCTGCAAACGTGATTTCCGGCGATGCAAGCACGAGCATCACGCTGAGCAGCAGCAGGTTCATCAAATAGATGATCACGAGCGAAAAAAATGTGCCTTGATCGCTGAGGTCAGTCTGGTTTTTCGGGATCATCCAGCACGTAAACGTGAAATGGAAGGCCCAGGTCGCGCCAATTACGGCATAGAGCAATCGGCCAAACGGCTGCACATTCATAAAGACGCCAAGCACGCCATACGCGGCGATTGCCAGGATGCTGTAGAGCGGAAAAAAATAAGGCGCCAGCGCGATCCAGAAATTATTCTTGTTCGTCACGACATGGCCGCCATCCCGGCCGACGCGAAACCGGCTGACACGTCCGCCCATCAACAAAACCCAGAGGGCATGGGTGAGTTCATGTCCGAAGACATAAAACACGATCGGCCGGGGCAAGCCGAGGAAAGCGATCAGCCAGAGGATTGCGCCCAAGGAGAAGAACCAAAATTCTTCGCCCGCCCAAAGCCGTTGGGTGACGGTCGCGCGTGCAAAGACCGTGAAAAATGTCTGGCTGAGAATGGCGCAGACTGGCAGCAAAAAGATCGCAAAAATAAACTTCACCCATCGTGTGGGGACGACCAGTGGATTAGGCGCGGCAACGAATCGCGTCGCCCGCGCGACATTTCGGACGACTTTTCGCTCGCGTCGGGGGTTACGCTTCCCGCGATTGTTTGTCGATCTTCGCTTCGTCGCAGCCAAAGTTAGCTGAAGATTACGCAGATTTCCCCGGATTTGGGAAAGGCAATTAATTTTTAACCACGGATGACGCGGATTTGGAAAAGAGAAATCGAAATGTCGAATGACGAATGTCTAATGACGAAAGAATGACGAAGTCCGAATGATCGAGAAAAGATCAATGCTTGTTCGTCATTTGAGCATTCGCGCTTCATTCGTGCTTTGTCATTCGTTGTGACCTTCGCTTCAGCAAAGCGGCCACAGAATCACGCCCGGCCCATGTACGCGCCGGTGCGGGTGTCGATCTTTATCGTCTCGCCTTCTTTGATGAACAACGGGACGTTGATTGTTTTTCCCGTCTCGAGGACTGCCGGTTTGGTCACGTTGCTGGCGGTATCACCGCGCAGTCCCTCGGGAGATTCAACCACCTTGAGACCGACCGACGCAGGGAGCTCAACCTGCACCGGTTTGCCCTCGGCGTAGAGGACCTGGACGGAAAGATTTTCCACAAGGTAATCTTTCGCGTCGCCGATCAGGTTTTCCTGCAGCGTGATCGTGTCGTACGTCTCCGGGTCCATAAAATGATACCCGTTTCGATCCTTGTAACTGAATTCAAGCGCTTTTCTCTCGATCTCCACGAGCTCTACCTTATCCGTCGAGCCGAAGCGAACATCGGCGCTCTTCCCTGTGTTGATATAGCGGATGATCGCCTGGACGAATGCGCGCAAATTTCCAGGGGTCCGATGGTGGACTTCCAACACGATGGCGGGATTGCCATTGTATTTGATCGCCATTCCTCTGCGAAGATCGTTTGCCGCGGGCATAGTTGAAGGCGTGGAAGCGTTAAATCGTTAAAGCGTTAAAGCGGGGGAGCGCGGACGTTACACGACGCGGGGCGACATGCAACTGACCGCAATCAAAAGGCCAAATCCCAAGTTCCAAATCCCAGGGAAATCCTAAATCTCAATAGCCAAAAGAACCCAGCCGCGCCGCAAGCTCTTTGGGATTTTGTGATTGGAATTTGTTTGGAGCCTGGTTCTTGGGATT
>QHOW01000122.1 GCA_003219435.1 Verrucomicrobiota bacterium
CGTGCACGCCAGGAAAAATCGCGGCGCAAATGACCGCAAAAAGCGTCATCGCTTCCGCGGAGCGGTTAATCGAAGTGCGCCATTTTTGGTGGAGCAAGAACAAGATTGCGGAGATGAGCGTGCCGGCGTGTCCGATACCGATCCAAAAAACGAAGTTGGTGATGTCCCAGGCCCAACCAACCGGGATGTTATTTCCCCAGGTGCCAACGCCAGTAGAAATCTGGTAACCGAGGCAAAAGAGACCGAACGTCGCGGCACTTGCTGTAATGGTAAAGGCTACCCACCACCAACGTGGCGCGGGTTGCTCCACCACGCCTGAAATTCGCTCCGTCAGCCAACTGAAGTTGCGCTTGTTCAAGACGAGCGGTACCCGTGCGAGCGGTCGCTCGTCCTCTTTGATCATCTCCGGTGCTGTCGGTGCTGCGTCCATGATTCTAATAGGCGGTCATCCCGAGCAGCGCAGACGGCGACGGAGCTCCCATCAGGCCATTAATCACATTAAAAAAAGCCGGGTGCGTCCCACACCCCGTGCGCGATCCTTCGTCCCGCTCAGGATTACACACCAGCGCAACATCTACCCCCGTGCGCGAATTCAACTGATTGGGTAGCGCACGCGTCTCGCGCGTTGGCGAATCCGTCTCGGGTTCGGGGACTTTTCTGACCACCAGCTTGAAGACAAAAAATGTGCAAAGATGTGAAGGTGCCAAAGGAAAAGTTCGTTTCGGCGCGACGCCGAAACCAGACACGCGAGACGCGTGCGCTACCCGGAATCTGTCGGCCGCCGTTATCATTCGACCTTCGCTCATTCTGGTAACTTCTCCTCCCAGCTTGCGACGCCAACGTTTGCCGCGTCCGGCATCTTCGGATTCGGGTTGCGAATGCGCGCGAGATAACTCGTTCGCGTGTTCACGTTCAAATATTCGAGCAGGCGATAATTGCGGTCCTGCTTTTTCATTTTCGAGACGCGGCTTTCCGGGTCTTTGATGTTCCCAAAAACAATTGCTTCCGTGGGACAGGCTTGCGCGCACGCCGTTGTAAATGAATCGCGCGGGACGAGTGTATCGGCTGAAGCGCCGGCTCGTGCTTGCGCCGCGATTTTTGCTTCCTCAATCCGTTGCACGCAAAATGTGCATTTCTCCATCACCCCGCGCATACGCACGGT
The DNA here is from genome assembly GCA_003219435.1 of Verrucomicrobiota bacterium. GTDB lineage: Bacteria > Verrucomicrobiota > Verrucomicrobiia > Chthoniobacterales > UBA10450 > Udaeobacter. Next base: position 1,163 of record QHOW01000122.1, read on the forward strand.
GACGTTCGGATTTTTCTGCATCTTGATAATGTCAGGCGCGCCTTTGGTGGTGAGCGGCGCGAAATATTCTTCGTAGATGCTCAAGGCACCGGCGATCTTCCTCTTGCCGACTGGTCGCTGATTGTAATCGAAGTAATTGAATCGGCGCACCTTGAATGGGCAGTTGTTCGCGCAATATCGCGTGCCGATGCAGCGGTTGTAAGCCATAACGTTGAGACCATCCTCGCTGTGGACGGTAGCGTTGACGGGACAAACCGTTTCGCACGGCGCGTTCTCACAGTGCTGGCACATCATCGGTTCATGCACGATCTCCGGATCTTGCGGCCAGTCGCCACGGTCCTGGTTAAATGGCTTTTTGCTTGCGTAATAGCGGTCGATGCGAATCCAGTGCATCGCCCGGCCATGAGCCACTTGCAGTTTGCCGACTACCGGGATGTTGTTCTCGCTTTGGCAGGCGATCACACAAGCGCTGCATCCGGTGCAGACATTCAGATCGACTGTCATCCCCCACTGCTGCGGGGCGTCCAGGGGCGGATGACTGTAGATGGTTGGTAACCTGTGGGACAATTCTTCCTCGCCGGGCACTTTCTTGGCGAAATCATTGTCGGCCCGGTAGCGTTCCAGCGTCGCTTCTCGGACAAGACCGCGGCCTTCAATGCTGAAGTGCTCCTGCGTAATGGAGAGCGGATAAGTGCGTCCGACTTTCGTTACTTTCACACTCTCGATTCCCTGGCCACCCGCCGAGACGAAATATGGATTTGCCGCGGTGCGAAGGAAGTAGCCGTTGAACCCCGACTGTTCGGCGATCTTCGGTCGTTCTTTCAACGCTCCGCCTGCGTACGGCAGCGCATTAAACTCCGGCATTTTTCGCGCGTAACCGAGTGAGATTGTGATTGAATTATCCGCGTGGCCGGGCGACACCAGCGCCGCGATTACCAGCTCGCGTTTGATCGGCCCTCCACGAGCGCCCTTTTCATTAATCACGATCTGCACCAGGTCGCCGGTCTGGACACCAAGCTTTTTCGCAAAAGCGGGACTCATAAGGGCGGCGTTGTCCCAGGTCAGCTTTGTGATCGGATCGGGTAATTCCTGCAGCCAGCCATTATTGGCGTAGCGGCCATCATCCATTGCATAACTGCCGACAAGTACGATCTCGGGGGACTCTGCCGTAGGCTTCGGCGGCGACAACGAGGAACCTTGAGCGAGAGGGCCCGCCGCATTTGCATTAAACACGGCCGGCTGATCCTGGATTTGAATGTGGGACGTAAATCCGTCCTGGAGAAAGCGGGCCCATGCCGTGTGAAAATCTCCCGGCGGGTTCGTCGCACGAAAAGTTTCCTGCACTAGCTCGGGTCCTTCGGTTTTCGGTCCACCGAGGAGCGCGTTTAGCAAATCGATTTCCGATAAGCCGCCAAAAAGCGGCAGAATCATTGGTTGGATCGATAAATATTCGCCCTCGGCCGTGAGCGTGTCCCCCCAGGATTCCAGGTAATGCGCGGCAGGAACATGCCATTGGCTCAGCGCCGAAGTGGAATCCTCGTGATAACCGAGCCGCACGATCTCCGGCACCTTCTTTTGCAGATCGCTCCAATCAAGCGGCTGCCCTGTCTCACTGTTCTCTGCCAGGCCACGCGGCGCGTTATAGACGGGATCGCCTCCGAGAATGAACAGTTGCTTGATCCGTCCGTCGTTGATGTCTGCGGCGAGTTGGGAAATGCCGATCGTTCGGGGATTGCGCGGAACCTGGCGGACGACGAGTGTCTGACCAAGATTTTTGAGCGCAGCGTTGATTGCATAAGCAAGCAAATGCACCTCGCCCGGCTGATTCGGGCCTGCCACTACCAAGCTCGCGCCTGGTTTTGCCATGAGATCATTCGCGGCCTCGCTGAGCCATTGCTCATCGAACGTAGTGGCCCCTGCCGGCGGTTGCAGATTTCCAATCACAGAGCCGAGGCCTGCATCGTTCGTTCCCGCCAGAATCTTTCCGCCAAGCGCGTGCGCAAACGCCGCAATTTGGCTCGCCGGGCAGCGCAGGCGATGGTCGGCCATCGCGCCAGTGAGCGTGAAGCGGTTCTCGACTACGTAAAGCCGATTCATATTATCTTTCGGCGCGTTCACTCGGCGTCGCGAAGTGAATGCGCGGACCGACGCGAGATCGCCCTGGCCGCAATCGAGAAAATCGCTGTCGAGCGCGAGGATTACATCGGCGCGATCGAATTTCGGCAACACGCGCACGTTGTCACCGAAGACACCTTGTACGGCAGAACTTTGTTCCTGGCTCAGGAGCGGCTCGTAAACGCACCAGCGCACGCCCGGGAAAATCTTTTCCAGTTCTGCGCGCAAACGTTCGCGCGTGGGGGAATGCGTTTCCGTCACCAGAAATGCAAGGCCCTCGCCCTGCTGCGAGAGGAACGCGTTGCGAAGCTTGCCAATATAGGCATCAAACGCTGCGCGATCGCTCTTTTTCCCATTGTGAACGAACCGTTGCGAGCGTGATGGATCGTAAAGATCAAGAATCGACGCCTGGACGAAAGTGTCGGTCGCGCCGCCACTTGCCGGATGCAATGGATTGCCTTCGAGCTTGATCGGGCGTCCGTCCACAGTCGTTGCGATGAGCGGAATCGCGCCAGTGCGCCGAGGCATCGCGGTCGCGTAATACAGAAATTTTCCGGGAATTGTCCACTCCACATTCTTGGTAAATGGAACCAGATGCGCTTCCGGTCGCCGGCAACCATTTAAACCGAATCCGGCCAGCGCCATCGAGGCGCCCATCAACTTCAAAAAATTGCGACGCGACCATTCGTCGCCATCCAGTTCCGCCACGCCCGCGGGAAACTCCTGTTCCAGCCATTTGCGAAATTCGGGTGTATCGCTCAACTCGCCGAGGCTGCGCCAGTAACGCTTTCCCGTTAACGGCTCAGATGGATGCTCGAAGATGCGTTTCATCTGGTCCTCCGGGGAGCGCACGCGCCTCGCCTTCTGGCGATCACGCCCTCCTGATCGCGAACTTTTCCTCTGGCAGTGCCTATTGGCTGGGAGAAGATTTTGGCGAGGGCGCCAAAATCAGCACGCGAGGGCGCGTGCGCTCCCCAGGATTCCTGTCGCCCAGCTCTAGGTAATTCGAACTTCATCGGTGGCACCCCTGACAATTAGTGGGCGGATTAATGTGCCAGCGCTCCTTTAACGTCTGGCCGATCTCTGTTTGAGTGAGCTTTTTCTTCTTCGATAAATCTTCTCTCGCACTCTGCGGCTGTCCGTATTTCGCCACAAATTCCGCCGGTCTCACGTCGTCGGGTTTCCAATCGAGATTAAAGACCTGGTCATTTGGCCGCAAAAAGTTCTCTGGGTGTCGGTGACACTCAAGACACCACGCCATGCTGTGCGGCTTGGCATGATAAACTACCGGCATCTTGTTGACCGGACCATGACAGCTAAAACAACTGATGCCGCGATTGACGTGGGCGCTGTGATTATAAAAAACGTAGTCGGGCGTGCGATGGATCTGCACCCATTCAATCGGCTCACCCGTCTTCCAGCTCGCGCGCACCGGCTCGAGCTTTGGATTATCTTTCTGCACCTGGGTGTGGCAGTTCATGCACGTCTGGGTATTAGGCACGTTCGAGTGTGCCGCCATCTCGACAAAGCTATGGCAGTAACGGCAATCCATTCCCAGTTGCGAAACATGCAAATCGTGTGGAAAAGGCACCGGCTGAATCGGCTCATACCTCACCCGGGTGTACTTTGGCGTCACGTAATACCATGTCGCTCCGGTCAATCCACAGACTGACAGGATCCCGCAGATCACCAGTTTGATCGGCACCCAGTTCGTCCAGCGTGGAAAAAAATTTGCCATGGATTCTAAGCAGCGCGGATGCCATCGAACCGCAGCCGCCAGGCTGAAAACGGATCAAAGTTGAGATCAGGAGCTTTGTTCAGACGGTGCAAAGTTTGAGATTGGTTGCGCGTCCGAGGGGAAACCAGGATTCTATGAATCTGCTGGGCCGGGGCAAAATAAAATTCGTCTTTCAATCTCATGTCGATAAAAAACAACGCTGCCGCTCTTTCCGATACGGAAAAGCGAATAATTCGCAAAACCGATAACGTCAAAACTTCGCCAAGCCGTCAAGTGAAAGCGCAAGCCTCCAACATCTTCTTGTGCGGCATCCTTCTGTTGTTGCTATTTTTCCTTCGAAACGTGAATGCCGCCGAAGCTGTCGATCTCATCGTGGTTAATGGAAACATCTACACGGCAAACGAGAAACAACCGCGCGCGGAAGCGTTCGCCGTCAAAGATCAGAGGATCGCGTTTGTCGGATCAACTGCGGATGTGCAAAAGCTCGGTAGCGCCAAGACGCGCGTGATCGACCTTGGCGGCAAGACGGTCGTTCCGGGCTTAACCGATTCGCATTGTCACATTTTCGGAATCGGCGAGCGCGAGATGCGGTTGAATCTCGAAGGAACAAACTCGCTGCGCGATTTTCTGGCGAAAGTTAAAGAGCGAGTTGCTCAAACCGAAAAAGGCAAATGGATCACTGGCCGGGGATGGATCGAAACGTTTTGGAAACCGCCTCAATTTCCATCGCGCCAGGACCTCGACAAGATCGCGCCGGATAATCCGGTTTTTCTCACACGCGCTGATGGGCATGCTTCAGTTGTCAATAGCGCCGCCCTCAAAATTGCAGAGATCGACAGGACCACCCCGAATCCCTTCGGCGGACAAATTTCGAAAACCAACGGCGAACCCAACGGAATGTTGCTCGATAACGCGCAAGATCTGGCCGCGAAACATATTCCGAAACCGACTGAAGCCGAGCGCGAGCAGGCGCTATTGCTCGGCATCAATCGCGAGATCGGGCTCGGCTGGTGCGAAATTCAAAATGCCGGCAGCCACAAGGAAGACATCAAACTGATTAAGAAAGCGTTCGCCGATGGGAAAACAAAAATACGATTTATTAATGCCGTTTATGGTCCAAGTGAAGATGCACAAGATTTCCTGGCCGATGGCCCGACAATTGACGCGTTCAATCATCATTTCACGCAGCGCACGATCAAAGTCATCTTCGACGGCGCGCTCGGTTCGCGCGGCGCTGCCTTGTTGAAGCCGTACAACGATGCGCCTGACGCGTCCGGTTTTCTCACGGAGAAGCCCGAGGAGTTGCGGCCGCTGTTCGAAGAAGCGTTGCGCCGCGGTATTCAAGTCGAGACGCACGCCATCGGCGATCGGGCGAACCGAATGATCCTCGATCTGTACGAGCAGGCGCTCAAAGCCGTTCCGCCTGCGCAGTCGACGTCCCGAGATTTGCAAAGCTCGGCGTCATTCCGTCGATGCAACCGTCGCACGCAATTAGCGATTTGTTTTTCGCGTCTGCCCGGCTCGGAATGGATCGGCTCGCCGGGGCTTACGCGTGGCAAAGCTTTTTGAAATCCGGTTGCGTTGTAGCCGGCGGTTCCGACGCGCCGGTCGAGCGCGGCGAGCCGATGATTGAATTTTACGCCGCCGTCGCCCGCAAAAGCATCAAAGGCGAATCGGGCGAAGGCTGGCACCCCGAGCAAGCCGTCTCGCGCGAGGAGGCATTGAAAATGTTCACGATCTGGCCGGCATACGCCGCGTTTGAAGAAAAAGACAAAGGCTCAATCGAACCCGGCAAACTGGCCGATTTCACTGTGCTCTCGCAAGACATCATGAAAATTCCCGAGCCAGAAATTCTCAAGACACGCGCTCAAATGACGGTGATCGGCGGCGAGGTTGTTTTCGGTAATTGATAATCGAGTTGATTCGATAACTTGGGTTGGTGAATACGGTTATGACATCTCAAAATCCACGTATACGACCAGCGTTTGCGCTGGTTCGTTGCCTCATTTGGTTCGCATCGCCTGGTTGGCAATCGTCCGCGGCTGTCCAGGAACACGATCACCCAGTGCCTGAGAAACTCGGTATCGTGAATTTTCCAACATCGTGCTCTGCCAGTGTTCAGAAAGAGTTTGAGCGAGCGGTGGCGCTTTTGCATTCGTTCGCCTACTCGGCCGCGGAAAAGGCTTTCCGTGACGTCGTGGAAAAAGATCCCAGTTGCCCCATGGCCCACTGGGGTATTGCCATGACTTACTTCCATCAGCTTTGGGAGCCGCACCTTACAGACGTGGCCCGTGGCCAGTTGGAGGTCGAGCGCGCCAGAGGCATGGGCGGCTCAGAGCGCGAGCGCGGATTCGTTGACGCCTTAAACATGATTTATGCGAAAGCGGACTCTGTGCCTTACGGCAAACGCGCTAATGCCTACACACTCGCGATGGCCAAACTCGCCGAGCGCAATCCCGACGATGTCGAGTGCCAGGTCCTTTACGCATTGGCGCTCATCGCCACTGCATCTCCGTCCGACGCAACTCATGCAAACGAGAAAAAAGCCGCAGCATTGCTCGAGCCGCTGTTCCGAAATTACCCGCAACATCCGGGCATTCCGCACTATTTGATTCACGCATGCGACAATGCCGAGATGGCTAAACGCGGTCTGGCTGCGGCCGAGGTGTATTCGAGAATTGCGCCGTCAGCTCCGCACGCATTGCACATGCCTTCGCACATTTATACGCGATTGGGAATGTGGAAAGAGTCAATTGCTTCAAATGTCGCTGCGCGAAAAGCTGCGCACGTGCAAGGCGACATTGGCGAGGAATTGCACGCCATGGATTATCTCACCTACGCCTACTTACAGCTGGGCCGCGACGCTGAAGCCAGGCGCACGCTGGAGGATTTGCGCGGGATGTCGGGGCTCCATGCGAATGAGTTCAAAGTCGGCTATGCGGCGAGTGCCATGCCCGTCCGATATGCCATCGAGCGTCGGGCTTGGACGGAAGCTGCGCACCTTGAACCCATCGCCGGTACGCAACCGCATGTTTTCGCCGTCACCGCGTGGGCGCGTGCCATCGGACTCGCGCGCAGCGGAGAGCCGGCAGCGGCGCGACAAGAGCTTGACCGACTAAAGACCGCTTACGAGAAGCTGCGGACAGTCGACGACTACTGGGCAACGCAAGTTCACGCGCAGATCAATGAGGCACTCGCATGGATTGCGCACGCCGAAGGCAAAGACGACGAAGCGGTCAAGCTCATTCACGATGCTGCCGACGAAGAGGACGCGGTCGAGAAACGTCCGGTCACGCCCGGCGCGATCGTTCCTGGGCGCGAGCAGCTCGGTGATCTCCTGCTGGAATTAGATCGCCCGCAGGACGCCCTCAAGGAGTTTGAACGTGCTTTGGCAATGGCTCCGCAACGCCGGGGTGCGCTCATGGGTGCCGCTCGTGCCCGTGAAATGATTGGCGCTGCCAAACCACAGTGAATCTGACTTGTGGTCGGCGGCCATGGCGATTGCTCCATAATTTTATCCAGCGGCGGTGATCTCGGTCGCCCGATAGTCGCTCCGCCGATCGGATTGTAAGTTACGACCGCGCCGCCGCCGGCAAACTGCACGTCGCGCACGCCGTTTAAATCTTTCACTGCTTCGCGCACCGCACTCTGCGCAACTTCGGAGTTGATGTCGTTAATGTCGAAGTTGACTTGCTCCAACGGCGGATCATTGGTTTGAACCTGCTCGTCCTTTGCCATACTAAAGAGTTACGTGCGTTGGAGCTTTGTCGGCCGTAAGCGATTTACACATAGAAATAGTCGTCGTCACACACGCTGCGAAATGAGGGCCGTTCGCGAGGGAATACCGTGCACGGTTCCCGGTGACTGATCTCGCGAGAAACGACTTTAATTCGCCGCGGAGCGAATCAGCGCACGGGCTGCCGATCTATACGGGAATAATATCTTCGATCGCGTCGCGTATGGCGAGTGCGACATCTTAGCATCGATGCGCCGCAGAAGTAGCGACAAATCACTGACGGCTGGCATGGTCCTCTTTCACCCGCCAGGGTGAAATTCTGCCAATAAGGTCTCGGGTCGCCCCTGCTATATCTTCCGCCTTCGATACGCCGCTTTCGATTAGTCCACCCGCAGTGCTTTCCCAAACTTTCCTCACAACCAAGGCGCCGTTTTCCCGCACGATCCGACCAAGATGCTGGACGGCCGCAGCGGTGGCAGACTTGCGGATAAGTTCAGCTGGACAACGCGAAGTGAGTTCACAGTAACGACGCGCGACTTCTCCCACGCGCAGCGTGAGGAACGCGTTTGCGGCTCCGTTAGAGACGCATCTGACGAGAAGAGCTGAGATGCCGCCCATGCCCGGGATGCCACTTTCCAGCGCCGGAACGATCGAGACCGCAAGCGGCGCGACCATTTCTCCAAGATCGAGCGATTCGAGGCCGCTCGCGATGAAAGTTGTGCCAGCGACGTTCGCATAGAGCCGCACCAACTCGCGAGGAGAAGGACGCTGGACGTAAATCCGGGCGATTCGTCCGACCATTTGAATTTGGGTGAAGAGGACGACGAGCCCGTCGAGCCGGCCATTTTGCATCAGCGCCGTGCTAAGAAATACCGTGCTTGCTGTGCTGCGGACGACCGAGTCCGCTTCAGCCGATAAATCTCCAAGCGTATACTCGATTTCCTCGACTGTGGCGACAGGTTTGCCTTTCGTCCGCGGATTTGCTCTGAGTCTGGCGCGGAGACCGTCCAAATATGCATCGTACTTCGGGCCTGAATCTTCTGCCGGCGGAACGAGCGCAGCCGGAAGCTTTGCGTACGCGACGGCGCAATAGAGCGCAAAAAAGCCGGCTGCAAGGCATACGCTCCAGAAGACGATACCACCAGCGACCGGATGGATTCGCTCAGCCAGCGAGACCAAACTGGTGAAACCCGCTACTATTAGCGAGAGCAGGCACACTGTTACGACGACGGCGACAACGAGGATGACTTTCCTCGCGCCAGAGTTCGGAGCTGTAGCAGTCTTCACGATTCGTTGCGGTTACTGTGCACCGCAGATGGCCCGCTTCAATAGTCTGACCGCAATAACAAAATCAATTACGAATACAGATATTCGTCGTGATATTCCCTCTGAGGAGCGAACTGCACGTTCTCAGTGCCGGTCTCGGGATACTCGAAAATTTTGCCTTCGTAATTGCGGATCACGATTTTCTCGTTGTCGTGGTAAAGGACGTAGCCGGGATTAATTGGCACTTTGCCGCCGCCGCCGGGCGCGTCGATGACATATTGCGGAACCGCGTAACCGGTCGTGTGACCGCGCAACCCTTCGATGATCTCGATGCCCTTCGCGACCGACGTGCGCAAGTGCGAAGACCCGTTGATCAGGTCGCACTGGTAAATATAGTAGGGCCGCACCCGGCACATGAGCAGCTTGTGCACGAGCGTTTTCATCGTTTCAAGATTGTCATTCACGCCGGCGAGCAACACGCTTTGATTTCCGAGCGGTATGCCGGCGTTTGCGAGTCGCTCCAGCGCTTCTTTGACTTCAATCGTGAGCTCGCGCGGATGATTTACGTGCACGCTCATCCAAAGCGGATGATGTTTCGCAAGAATCGCGCAAAGCTCTGGCGTGATTCGTTGCGGCAGGAAAATCGGAACACGCGTGCCGATACGAAGAAATTCAATGTGCTTTATCGCGCGGAGTCGGCCAAGCAACTTGTCGATCTTTTCGTCGCTGAAAATGAGCGCGTCGCCGCCGCTTAGCAGGACGTCGCGCACTTCACTGTGTTCCTCAAGATACCGGAACGCTTCCTCGAAATCAGTGTGTAATTCCTGTTCGCCCACACCGCTCACCACGCGGCTGCGGGTGCAATATCGACAGTAGCTCGCACAGCGATCCGTCACCAAAAACAGGACGCGGTCTGGATACCGATGCACAAGCCCCGGAACGGGCATGTGCGAATCTTCGCCGCACGGGTCGGCCATGTCGTACGGGGACGTCCACGTTTCTTCGATGCGCGGGATGACCTGTCGCCGAATCGGATCGTCGGGATTATCGCGCGGGATCAAATTAAAAAAATGCGGTGTAACCGCCAATGCTAGTTTGTCGCCCGAGAGCAAAACGCCGCCGCGTTCTTCCTCGCTAAGATCGAGGTATTTTTCGAGTTGAGCGAGTGACGTGACCCTGTTTTTGAGCTGCCATTTCCAATCGTTCCAGACTTCCGGCGCAATCCCGCCGTCGCGGAACCAAAAGCCCGGCGCGTGCGAGACAAACGTTTTTCCGTCCCTTTTTTCTGTCGCAAAAGTGATCATTGTTAAATTTGAGAACAAAAAACGTTAAGGTCGCTAAATACCGTGTCAACGCAGGCACTTGGCCGTGCGCTACGCACATGAACGAGCGATTGTGGTGACTATTTGCCGCCGAGGACGCTCAGCTCCCAACGGTAGCCGTCGGGATCGTGGAACCAAAGGCCCATGTTCTTCGATCCGGGTGCTTCCGGGCCGATTTCGTCGCCAGCATCTTCGATGTCGGCGCCGACGCTTTTTAAGTGATCGAGCGCTGTTCGCAACGTCGCCATATTCGGCAGATGAAACGACATGTGATCGATCGTTTCCGGCGACGGCTTCCCCTTGAACAGCGCGATCGTGACGTTGTCGTTGCCGACCGCGACGCCATTTTCAAACTCAAATTCCTTCCGCAATCCCAGCGTGCGCTCGAACCATTTCGCGCTTTTCTTCGGATCGCGTACAGCTAAACCAAAGTGGCCGACCTCCCCAAGCGTGAGCGGAACTTTCATGTAATCATCAAATCGTTAAACCGGGCCTAATCTGGTTCGAAACCGTTTGGAGAAATGAGTGGCTCCATCAAATGCCGATTGAAATCCTCCAGCGCGGCCAAAGGGCGTCTCTCCCAGTCTGCTGGCACCACGTTGCAGCTCCGGGTCGATAAAGGCCAGCCAGACATCGCCGACCATTCCCATTCTTGGGCGCAGCCGCGCGGCTGGGCTGCGCGGATGGTTCTCAAGATAGTCTTCTACGTCCTCTTTTATTACCGCGGGAAGTTCGTCATTTGCGAGCGAGGTCACATTCAAGAAACGTGCACGGACCGCATTTCGGACTTGAAGACTCCAAAAAGAGTTCACTCATGACACGGTGAAAGCAATGAGAGGATGCATTGCACTCCGAAAGCACTTCCCGCACATGGCCGCCAGGTGGTGGGAAATCCATGGGAACGCCAGTCGCTTATGCCAAGCAGACCGCTGTTGCGTCCTCAATCGCGGCCCCAAATCATGGCGACAGAGGTAGTCAAGCTACCGCCCATGTTAAAGGTGAGGAATCTTTTCGCGTTTTCGATCTGGCGCGCGCCAGCTTGTTCCGTGAGTTGTTGATACGCCTCGAATACCTGACGGACGCCGGTCGCGCCGACCGGATGACCATCGGCGATCAATCCACCGCCAGCGTTAACCGGAATCTCGAATGGGAGCTTGCCCGCCTTTTCGCCGCGCACCTGCGGCAAGGCCGTCGCACCGCTCTTCACCAACTCGACACCCTTGCCCGGCTCGGCCAGCCCGAGAATTTCGTAGGCAACGATCTCAGTGATTGAAAAACAATCGTGCACCTCAGCGCCTTGCAGGTCGCGCGGTTTCAAATTCGCCATGCCAAATGCTTTCTCGGCTGCCCTGCGCGCAATTGAAAATGTGGGCGCATCTTTTTTATCGAGCGGCAAATAATCGGTCGTGTGCCCGTAGCCGAGCAGGCGCGCGGTCTTGTTTTTAGCGCGTCCAATTTTCTCCAGATATTTTCCGGAAACGAGAATGACCGATTTTTATCCGAAACCTGCGAGGCGCAATCGAGCGTGAGATCGGCGTCGCGCATCTGTGCCAGAGGATTCAGCTTGGCGTGCGCGTAATTCTTCCACGCAATCTGGGCGAGGTCCGCTTCGCTCGCGCCATATTTCTCGATGTAAATCTGCGCAATGCGCCCGAACAATTTCGGGAACATGAAATCGCCATATTCCGGTTTCTCATTGTGATAATCGGCAGCTGCGCCGAGCACGTCGGAGCCATCGAGTGACGACATCGTCTTCTGTTGCTCCGCGCCGACCACGAGCACGACATCGTAAAAGCCGCCCATGATCCATTCCGCGCCGAGCAATACCGAAAGCGCGCCGGAAGCGCAGGCAGCTTCCGTATGCATTGTCGGAATGCCGCGCAATTTCGGATCGATCTTCGCGTCTTCGATCGCTTTCTTTCCGGCTTCAATAATGATGTGCCGGATCGTTTTGCCTTCTTTTTTGAGGTTGCGCTTAAAGTCCGTGCGCCCGCCGCCGAGAATGTAAACGTTGTTCATAAGCTTCTATTAACTTTAGCTAATCTCGCCACGCTGTCATCCCGAGCGAAGCGAAGATTTCCGGGGAGCGCGCGCGCCTCGCGTGCCGATTTCGGCGTCCTCGCCGAAATTTCGAGGGGGAAGTTCACGATCGCGAGGCGCAATCGCCAGCACGCGAGGCGGGTGCGCTCCCCAGAACATCAATTCAGCCGCCGAAGGCGCTGATGCCTGTGATGTCGCGGCCGACCGCTAACGTGTGAATGTCGTGCGTGCCTTCGTAGGTGTAAACGGTCTCGAGGTTCATGAGGTGCCGGATCACAGAATAGCGATCTGTGATCCCCGCGGCCCCGAGTATGTCGCGCGCCTTGCGCGCGCATTCGAGCGCCATCCACGTGTTGTTCCGCTTGGCCAGCGAAATTTGCGCCGAGGTAACTGTGCCCGCCTCCATCATGCGCGTGAGACGCAATGCCAGTAATTGCGCTTTCGTAATCTCCTGCACCATCCAGACCAGTTTTTCCTGCACCAGTTGGAAGCCGGCAATCGGGCGGCCAAATTGCTGACGCGATTTGGCGTAAGCAAGTGAGGTTTCGTAACAATCGATTGCCGCGCCAATCACACCCCACGCTATCCCTGCGCGCGCCTGCGAAAGACACGACAACGGCGCGCCCAGCCCCGACGCCTTTGGCAGCCGGTTCTCCGCCGGTATCCGACAGTTTTCGAACCAGCATTCCGATGTGCGCGACATCCGCAGACTGAACTTTCCCTCGATATCCTGCGCGCGAAACCCAGGCGCGTCTTTCTCAACGATGAATCCGCCCACGCGCGCGTCGTCATCTTTTGCCCAAACAACTTTGACGTCTGCGATCGACGCATTCCCGATCCAGCATTTGCTGCCGTTTAAAATGTAACTGTCGCCGTCTCGTTTCGCACGGGTTTCCATTCCGCCTGGATCTGAGCCATGGCCGTGTTCTGTCAGTGCAAAACAACCGACGCGTTCGCCCGATACCAATCCCGGCAGCCAGCGCGCGTGTTGCTCAGGCGAGCCGAAGGAATGAATCGCATGGATCGTCAGCGCACCTTGGACGGAGGCGAGTGATCGCAAACCCGAATCAGCGCGCTCAAGTTCCTGCATGATGAGCCCGTAAGCTGTATAAGTTAAGCCAGCGCAGCCGTGTTCTTTCAGATATGGAGCATAGAAACCTAACGATCCCATGCGTGGCGTGAGATGTTCAGGAAACTTCCCGGCGCGATGACAAGGAACAACTTCTTGCATGACTTCCTCGTCCACAAAACGCCGCGCCCCATCGCGAGCCGCGCGCTCTTCGTCCGTAAGAAGGTCTTCGATGCTGTAATAGTCGAGCGAGGTCGGAGTCATGCGATGAAGCTTCGAGACATGCGAAAGTTTAATGGCCCGAACTCGCGCACATCATTGCTTCGCATCGTTGGGCGCGGGCGAGGCCACGAGTTTTTGGAAGCGCGGATCATTCCGGAGCGGATCGAACATGGGATCGAGCCGGAGCAGCGCAGGAGTGAGCGGCATGTTTCCAGCCAGGGGGCCAGTGTATGGTATCGAGAGCAGTTTCTGTAAAGCGGCCATCGCGCGGTCGGGGTCTCCTACTTGCGCCGACACCCGAGCGAGGATCTCGATGGGAGCGGGACCATCCAACGCGTCTTTCTCAATCGGGATCGCGGCCATCGCCCGCTCGGCCAGTTTGAATGCGGCGGCTTTGTCACCAAGACCCATATTGGTTAGCGCGAGATCTCCAATCAGGAAATAATTTTCCGGCTGTTCTTTGAGGAAAGATTCCAATTCGCCGCGCGCCTGTCGCCAACTTTCCTGGACCGCGGCATGGTCGCCTGCGACTTCTTGCGCCCAGCCTAAGTAAAAGCGCAGTTCGCCATTGACGTAACCCAACGCTGGATCAGGCGTGGCAAGTATTTGCTTTAGCCGAGCGATGATCTGTCCAGGGCGGCGCTCCAAAATCGCCTGGTAAACTTGTGTTTCCAAGGCCTGGGTGTCGTCGGCGTTCGGGTGGAGCGGAGCGAGAAGCGCCGAAGCACGCGGCAGGTCGCCCTCAGCTTGTGCAACAGCCGCTTTTTCCGCAAGGGTATCCACGTCGTCCGGTGTAATATCGAGAACCTGGTCAAGCTTTCGCAGCGCTTCGGGGAAACGACGAAGGTTGAAATAGGAAGCCACGTGCTGGGTGAGTAGGAAAGCGTTGCGCGGGTCGAGCCGCTCGGCTTCGTTGAAATATGACTCGCTCCGGTCCCACTGACCCCGCCTCCGCATTACATACGCCAGCGATTCAGGAATCCGGCTGCTATTGGGGAGGAACTGACGCGCTTGCTCAAAATAACGCACCGCTGTGTCGTAATCCTTTAGGCAGGCGTAGTGGTAAGATCCCTCGGCCAATATAGCCTCGCCGAGATTGGGCTGAAGAGCGAGAGCGGTCTCGGCTGCTTGCCGCGCCTCTTCACGCAAGGTGACGGTTGGTTGAAGAGCCTGTGTGATGTAGCCGCGCGAGTCCACGTGTGATAGGAGCGCCCAGCTAAGAGCGAACTTCGGGTCCAACCGCACCGCTTCTTTCAGATATTTCTGTGCGCCAAGGGCGTTGGCGGGTGTGTTTCCCGTTTTCAGTGCATAAGCCAGACCACGCAGGTAGGCATCGTAAGCCTCAACATTGTCTGTCGGTTTGGCAGCGATGACTTGTTCTTCCTGACCGCTGAGTTTCGCTCGCAACTGGTCGGCGATGGCTTTGGCCACCTCGCTCTCCACAGAAAAGATGTCGGTCAGTTTGCGATCAAAGGTATCGGCCCAGAGATGGGAATCATTGGCCGCTTTGATCAACTGCACGTTGACGCGGACAGCATCACCGCTCTTCTGCACGCTTCCTTCCAAAATGTGGGCGACTTCCAGTTGTTTTGCGATCTCGCGCAAATTATCAGGCGCGCTCTTGTAATGCTGCGTCGATGTGCGTGAGATCACTTTCAGATCGGCAATCTTGGACAGGCGAGTCAGAATCTCGTCCTGGATTCCGTCGGCAAAGTAGGCGTTGTCAGGATCGTGACTTAGGTTTTCAAACGGCATCACTGCGATGCTTTTTTCGGGAATAGCCGACCCGGGTGTTGCGCGATTGCCGACAGACTCAGAATGTCGCGACAACAGCACGCCACCGATGATAAGCGCAGCAATTAGAACAACTGCGGCTGCAATAATCCAGCTTCGGCCCTTCTTCTCTCGAACCACTGGAGCATTAGCTTTCCGCGCCTGCCGAAACTTCTGCGGCACCTCAGGATTCCCGAGGTCTTCTGTGTAGAGATTCGCTACCGAAACGCGCACCCCATGCTTCACCTCGCACTCACCTAAGTCGTGCAGATGGCGCTTCCAATGGCCGTACTGTTCCAAGTCCTCGGCCATATGTTTCGAGATCAGGACATGCCCGGCGTCACCACAATCCATCACTCGCTGCGCGATGTTGATTCCGGCACCCGCTATGTTCGAACGACCACTTACGTCCACCACGCCGCTGACCGGTCCACTGTGCATCCCCATCCGCAGCTTGAGCTCCCGGTGTTCCCTCGCGGCACGACCGATCTCCAGCGCGCATTCCACCGGCGCTTCCGGACTGTTGTAGAAGACCAACGCCATCCCATCTCCCGTCGGCACGGTGATGAGCCGCCCGTTTGCCTCCGCGGTACGGAAATGTTCCGCTTCGCGAACGATCCGATTCAGCAACTCCAGTAATCGCCGCTGCTCGTGCGTTACAAGCTTGGAATAACCGACAATGTCGATGAAGAGCACATAGGCGATCTCCAGCTCGATCTCCTTGTTCACTTCAATCGACATTTGGAAGGATTGTAGGCGCTGGTCTCTAACGCCTCTACATCAATCTGTCGGCGCGGGCGA
>QHOW01000020.1:0-20389 GCA_003219435.1 Verrucomicrobiota bacterium
ATTCGGCGGACGCGAGATCGGGTATGGCGCAGATTTGGATGTTTTATTCGTCGGCGAAGACGTTCGCTCCGCGCAAAATCTGATTGTTGCGATGGCACAGCCCACTGCCGAAGGAAATATTTGGGTCCTTGACGCAAGGCTGCGTCCCGAGGGAGAAAAAGGTCCGCTCGTTTGTTCCCTTGAGACTTATCAATCGTATTACGCGGGCCGAGCTCAACCGTGGGAGTTGCAGTCGCTGACTCGCGCGCGAGCCGTTACGGGGCCATTGCAAAGCGAGTTCATCGAGATGGCAAAACACATGTGGCGGAACGCCGGTCAACATGTCGATCTTCGAGCAAGGATCGATAGCATGCTCGAGCGCATTCGACGCGATCGCGGAAGCGGTTCGGACTTTCTCGATTTCAAAACAGGATTCGGTGGTATCATTGAAGCGGAATTTCTGGTTCAGGCGCTGCAAATACGGGAAAATATCTGGGAGCCAAATTGGGAGCGCGCTGTCGATCTGCTGCAAGAGCGCGGGCGTCTGACCGGGTCAGAGGCTGCCAAACTCAGAGACGCTTACGGATTTCTGCGACGCTGTGAATCTGTGCTGCGCCGTTACGACAACAAAACCGTCTCAGCATTTCCGGGCGATCCAAACGAGCAGCGAAAGCTGGCCATTCGCCTTGGCTATGAGGAGTTCGATGCCTTTCGAGAAAGATACGTCAACGCCCGCGAGAGTATCCATACCCTATTATAACTCGCGCATTAAGAACGCATTTGGTTAGCCCCCTGTCACCGGGCGGAAAGGAATTGCCAGATCGCTTGAAACACGAGAAGGCTGACAACTAAACCGATGCAAACAATTAGGAAGAGCACGGCAACAATAGCGAAGACGAATATCCAATCGGCCTTTCTCGCTCGCTCCGGCGCAGCAGCGTACCGCCGGAGCAATTCATAATTGCGCACATTCGACTTGAACCAGAACGAAAACGCATCACCCAGACCCGGGATGATGCCAACGAGTTCATTGATCAGAATGTTTAACGCCATTCGAACCAGCAGAATCTTCGGAAGGCGGTATCGCGCTGCATAAACAAGCGCCAGTGTCGAAATTATTGCTGACGCTGCATCGCCGATCCCCGGAAGCAGACCGATAATTGGATCCAGGCCAAATCGCAATTTGGTTCCAGGAAACCGCAAGAAGTTATCCATGATGACCGCGAGCCATCGGAACAGCGCTTCGAGTGATGCGCTGCGGTGTCGATCTTCGGGAGGCAGAATTTCCCACTCCCATGTTTTCGAGCCATCCGGCTCCGTTTCTTGACGCTCAGGACGAGTTTCGCGATGGCCGAGTTGCGATTTCACGACATCTCGTTCGCAAATTGCAAATCGCGATTCGCAAGATTAACCAGGAATTCCCTTCAGCATTTCGGCGTTCGTGGGGAATTTCTTTACAAACATCAAGAGACGCTGGATCGCCTCCTCCGGTTTGTGGCCGGCGAGGCCGCGGCGGATCAGATTGATTTTCTCCAGCTCCCACGGTTGCAGCAGCAGTTCTTCGCGCCGCGTGCCGGAGAGGAAAATATCGATGGCCGGATAAATTCGCTGGTCGCTGATCTTGCGATCGAGCACCATTTCCATGTTTCCTGTGCCTTTGAATTCCTGAAAGATCAATTCGTCCATGCGGCTGCCGGTCTCGATCAGCGCAGTTGCGACAATGGTAAGCGAGCCGGCCTCTTCGGTATTGCGAGCAGCGGCGAAAATTTTTCTTGGGATTTCCATGGCGCGCGCATCGATACCGCCACTCATGGTGCGGCCGCCGCCAGCCATCGCATTATTAAATGCGCGAGCTGTGCGCGTGATCGAGTCAAGGAGGATGAACACATGCTTGCCTGCTTCGACGAGTCGTTTCGCGCGCTCGATGGCGAGTTGCGCGATGCGCGTGTGACTTTTGATGTCCGCATCGTTCGAGCTCGCCATCAGTTCCGCCGCCGGATGCGAACGACGGAAATCCGTGACTTCTTCCGGACGCTCATCGACAAGGAGGATGATCAGCTTGACCTCGGGATGATTCTTGGCGACGGCGTCGGCGATATGATGAAGCAGCGTCGTCTTGCCAGTGCGCGGTGGGGCGACAATCAAACCGCGCTGACCCATCCCCAGCGGCGTCATTAGATCCATGATCCGCGTCGTGTAACGGTCGGGCACGGTTTCCAGCTTGATCCGCTTGTTCGGATTAATCGTCGTTAATTCCTCAAATGGGCGAAGCCCCTGGTATTTAGTCGGCTCTTCGCCATTGATCGCGAGCAGCTTGACCAATTGAGGGCCGCGGCTGCCGCGGCGTGTTTCGCCGTAAATCCACATGCCGTCGCGCAAAGCAAAGCGCCGAACGATTTCCGGCGTGACGAAAATGTCCTGCGGCGTCTGCACAAAATTGCGCTTTGAGTCGCGCAAAAATCCGAACCCCTTGCCCGAAACCTCGATAATACCTTCGCCGAATTCCGGCTCAGCCTGAACTTGTTCGCCGTTTTCGACCGCTCCTTCGGCGCCTTCGCGCGGTTCCCGATCCAGCGTCTCAACCTCGGCATCTGCACTGTTAGGATCGACAACCGCTGATGAATTTGGAGATTCCCCGGAATTGTCGCGTCCAAACCGATCACCCCGGTCCCGATAACGCCTTCGAGGATAGCGGCGGCGCGGACGATGCTGGCGTTGCTCCGGTGAAGCGGACTCAGTTTCCAGCGGCACAGGCTGGTTTTCGTTTTCTTCGTTCATAAGGTAAGTGGGATTCTTTGCTGCGGCGGGGCAGCGCCTTAACAAGTTTCCTGCGGCAATACTTTTTAGGCCGGCAACCTGGCCAGCAATTCGTCGGGAATTTCTAGATTTGAATAGACGTTTTGCACGTCGTCGTCGTCTTCGAGGGCGTCACACAAGCGCAGAACCTGACGCGCCACAGTCTCGTCGGCAACCGGAACAGTCGTATCGGGAATGAATGTAAACTTTTGCCCATCGGTAGTCACGCCCGCATTTCTGAGCGCATCAACTACGGCGTATAGCTGATCGTGGGAAGTGATAATAACATACTCATCCTCCTCGGTTGTCAACTCCTCCGCGCCAGCCTCTAGGGCGACCTCCAGAAGGCGATCCTCCTCAATGCTCGAGCGCGGGACGGTGATTTGGCCTTTCTTGTGAAACATATAGGAAACGCTTCCGGTGGAGGCGAGGTTGCCATTGTTTTTGCTAAAAATGCTCCGAATCTCGGCGGCGGTTCGGTTCTTATTATCGGTCACGGCTTCAACGATCACTGCCACACCGCCCGGCCCATAACCCTCGTAAACGATCTCGTCGAAGTGTTGGGCGTCATTGCCTTCGCCCGTCCCGCGTTTGATTGCGCGCTCGACGTTATCGTTTGGCATGCTCTGCGCCCGCGCCGCCTGGATCGCACTCCGCAGACGTGGATTGCCATTCGGATCGCCACCGCCGGCTTTAGCCGCGATGGTGATTTCCTTCGACAGTTTGCTGAAGATCTTGCCGCGTTTCGCGTCGATCGCGCCTTTGAAACGCTTGACCTTCGACCATTTGCTATGTCCCGACATGGATGCGGATCTATTTAGAAATGAAGTTGCCTGACTAAAAAAGCTGTAGGTTCGGAACAGCGCCCCGCGAGAGAATGACTGGCGAGGAAGAAATACGGGACAGTATTGAACCTAGGAAAACTGGTTTGTCAATGAAACTACGCGGCGGCGGCTGCGCGTTTCCGCGCGGTGGCGTCGAGAATCCGCTTGCGCAAACGCAATGAACTTGGGGTCGCTTCCACGTATTCGTCGATGTCGATATACTCGATGGCTCGCTCGAGAGTCATGCGGAGCGGCGCTTCCAGTTGAATGCCTTTGCCTTCACCTTGCGAACGCATGTTGGTAAGATGTTTAGCCTTGCAGGGATTCACCGGCAAATCTTCTGGCCGCGCGTTCTCGCCTACGATCATTCCTTCGTAAACGTCTTCCTGCGGTCCGATGAAAAGCCGGCCGCGCGCCTGGATATTGTTGAGCGCGTAAGCAGTGCTGACTCCGTATTCCATCGACACCATCACGCCGCGACCGCGTCCGCCAATCTCGCCTTTGAAGGGGGCATATTCGCGAAAAAGATGACTCATCAACCCTTCGCCGCGCGTCAGGTTGACGAGATCCGTCTCGAAGCCGATCAGACCGCGCGTGGGGATGATCGCTTCAATCGAAACGCGCGACGCGTGGTGATCCATACCGAGAATCTCGCCTTTGCGATTGGCAATAGACTGCAAAATGTCGCCGAGATTCTCACTTGGTAGATCGACATAGAGATCTTCAAGAGGCTCGAGCAAGTTGCCGGATTCGCCTCGATGAAAAATCACCTCCGGACGGGACACCATCACTTCGTAGCCTTCCCGCCGCATTTGCTCGACGAGGATCGCGATTTGCATTTCGCCGCGTGCATTGATCTCAAATGCACCGGCTGTTTCCGTGTCGCTCATCTGTAGCGAAACATTGCCGCGAGTCTCGCGAATCAAGCGCTCTCGAACGTGACGTGCCGTCACGAATTTTCCTTCGCGTCCGGCAAACGGTGAATCATTGACAAGAATGTTCATCCGAATTGTCGGTGGGTCGATATCCACGAATTGAAGTGGCGCTCGTTCCTCGCGATCAGTCAGTGTTTCGCCGATGTAAACTTCCTCCAAGCCGGTCAGCCCAACAATGTCGCCAGCGGTCGCATGTTTGATTTCCACCTGCTCCAATCCCTCGTAAGTAAAGAGCGCTGTCACGGCAGCGCGTTCGCGTCGGCCATCACGCTGAATGCAGACGATTGAGTCGCCGACCGCAACGCGACCGCTCACAATGCGCCCGAGCGCAATTCTCCCGAGATAATCGCTGTAATCGAGGTTCGACACCAGCATTTGAAAAAATGGCTCGGCTGAGATCGTTGGGGGCGGCACATACTGCACGATCGCTTGAAAGAGCGGCGTCATGTCTTCGTTGTTCTCGTGCAGCTCGCGCATGGCAAAACCGTTCTTCGCGCTCGCGTAAACGATCGGGAAATCGAGTTGCTCGTCGGTTGCCTTCAGTTCGACGAAGAGATCGAAAATCTCGTCTAGGACTCCATGCGGGCGCGCATTTTCTCTGTCGATCTTGTTGATGACAACCACCGGTTTCAGTTTGTTCTCCATCGCCTTTCGAAGAACGAAACGGGTTTGTGCCTGCGGTCCATCGTGCGCATCCACAACCAGCAGCACGCCGTCCACCATTTTCATGATGCGCTCGACTTCGCCCCCGAAATCCGCGTGGCCAGGTGTGTCGACGATGTTGATCCGATAACCGTTCCAATGGAAAGCCGCGTTCTTCGCGCGAATCGTGATTCCCTTCTCGCGCTCGAGATCCATCGAGTCCATCACGCGCTCCTCGACCTTTTGATTGGAGCGAAAGGTCCCCGATTGCCGCAGCAATTGATCGACCAGCGTAGTCTTGCCGTGATCGACGTGCGCAATGATAGCGATATTACGGATTTTATCCATTCCAGAGGCGTTTGTTTCGGGGGGAGAAGCGTGGACTATCGTAGGAGACCGGAGAGGAGTCAAACCTCCGCGGCGAGGGTAGTGTCGAAGAATGCGAAGCACGAATGACTAATGACAAAGAAATCACTAAACGTGAAAGATCGGCGTGATTCGTCTCATCGTTACATGGGACTTACGATTTAAACGACTCAACGATCTAACGTGACGAAGCCGAAACAGGTTCCAGTGCGGTTTGCGGTGCAGGCTCGACCCATTTGCCATGTTCGCGGATTAGATCCTGCAACCGATCCACCGCTTCCGCTTCCGGAATATTGAACTTCACGGCTGTTTTGCCGACGTAGAGATTTACCTTGCCGGGCGCACCGCCCACGTAGCCAAAATCGGCGTCCGCCATTTCGCCCGGCCCGTTCACGATGCATCCCATGATCGCGATCTTTACGCCTTTTAAATGGGAGGTCGCTGCTTTGATCTTCGCCGTGGTCGCTTGCAAATTGAACAACGTCCGTCCGCATGATGGACACGCCACGTAGTCCGTTTTGAAGATCCGCGATCCAGCCCCTTGCAAAATGTTGTAACTCAACCGCAATGCCTGTCCGGGTGCTTCCTCACCCTGCACCAGGATCGCGTCGCCAATTCCGTCGCAAAGCAAAGAGCCGATGTTGGTTGAGGCACTGAGAAGGGTGTGAAGGAATGACGAATGAAGAATGTCTAATGACGAGGGAATGACGAAGCCCGAAGCAGGAACCGAAGCGTCAGGTTGCTCCTGCGTCATCGGCTCATTCGGATTTCTTTCGTCATTCGTCATTCGTGCTTCGTCATTCGACGCGGAGCCGCGCAGCGTATCCTTCAACAGAATCGGATGCCGCGGATGCAATCGCGCCGCCAGCAAGCGAAACGCAGCGATCATTGGAAGATCGACCTCGTCTTTAACCGTTACCAGTCGCGCCGTCGAATCTTGATTTAGTTGCGCAATCGCGTGTTCGTCGCGCGGATCGAGTTCTTTAATGTTTGCCTCCTCGTAAACGATCTCCGGTTTGTAATCGCCCAGCTTGTCGATCTTGTGAGCGATCTTCTCGAAGTTCTCTTGCCGGACGACGACGCGAATCAACTCGTCTCCTCCGAGTTTCACTCCGTTGCGCTCGATTTTTTCTGTCGCGCGCCGCTGATACGAAAACGGATCAAACGAAATTCCGGATTTCGGATTTCGGATCTCGGATTTTGCAGGTTCGCTTCTTGCGAACAGACGCACCAGCTCCCGCGCTACCGGAATTTCCAAAGGGCTGTCTTCTGTCAGGGAAACGCGAATCGTATCGCCGACTCCATCCGCCAGTAGCGAACCAATTCCAATCGCGCTCTTAATTCGCGCGTCTTCGCCTTCGCCCGCTTCGGTTACCCCAAGATGCAGCGGATAATTCCAGTCCAGCCCAAGCTCGTTCAATCGCGCCCCGAGCAATCGATACGCTGCGATCATGATTTTCGGGTTACTCGCCTTCATCGAGAAAACGAATGCATGATAGTCCAGGTCGCGTGCGATTCGCGCGAACTCGAGCGCGCTCTCCACCATTCCAAGCGGCGTGTCGCCGTAGCGATTCAGGATGCGATCGCTGAGCGAGCCGTGATTGGTGCCGATCCGCATGGCGATGCCGCGCTTCTTGCAAAGATCGACAAGCGGTGTGAAACGCTCGCGAATCCGGCCTAGCTCCGCAGCGTATTGCTCGTCGGAATATTCACGGATGACGAATTTTTTCGAGTCCGCGTAGTTGCCGGGATTGATCCGCACCTTATCGACCCATTTGGCGGCTTCCATGGCTGCTTCGGGCTTGAAATGAATGTCGGCAACGATCGGGACATCGCAGCCGCGCTCGCGCAAACCCTTCACGATATGCTCAAGGTTGCGCGCGTCTTTTACTGTCGGCGCGGTGATGCGCACGATTTCACAGCCCACTTCCGCCAACTCCATCGTCTGCTGGATCGACGCTTCAGTGTCCATGGTGTCGCACGTGATCATCGATTGGACGCGAATCGGGTTATCGCCGCCGATTCCGACGTTGCCGACTTTCATCTCACGCGTCTTGCGGCGCTGATAACTGAATGGATTTTCGCAATACCTCATACTCTTGCGGTTGGCGGCGTCCCATACCGTAATGAAATCACGAGTGCCAAATCGATGATCTCAACGCCGCCAGAATCGTCCTCGACAGATATGATTTCATTCTCGCCCGAGACGCTCACGTAGTCCGGATGCTTTACAGTTAGCGAACGACCATCTGCTAACAAGATCCAATACGGTTTAAAGGGTGCCGCGTTTTGCAACCGCAACACCTGATCCGCAGTCATGCTGTTTTCTTCTTGCGCCGCCGCAACTTCAACTCTGCTATGTCGCCAAGTGGAATAAAAAAGAAGCCATCGGGATCAAACCCCGACACGCTCTTTCCGGTAGGCGATAGCGCGATGCGAATCGGCAATTCGATGTGAAGCGTTCTGCCGTCCTTGGTAACAATATCAAATGGATGAAACGGCTTTGCGTGTTTCAACGCTCGTATGTCTTCAATGCTCACGATAAAATTTACCCGCTTCGCGCTGCCCGCGCAATGCGCGCGCAGTTACGGCGTTTGCGTGCCTTTCGCCGGCGATTGCGACTCAAACTGATCGAGCCGCTTTCTGACGAATGGCAAATCCTGCACGTCGAAAAACGTGATATACAGCATGTAGCCGATAATCAATACGGCACAGCTCGTCTGAACAACCTCCAGGACACGCATGTTTACCGGCTTGCGGCGCAGCGATTCGATGATTGCCAGCACAATGTGCCCGCCGTCGAGCACCGGGATCGGCAGCATGTTTAGAATCGCGAGGTTTACATTAAGGATTACGCTAAACCAGAGAGCGAGCTGCCAGCCGCGTTCGCTCTGGAAAAGCAAATAATAAATGCGACCGATTCCGATCGGGCCGCTTAGATGCTGCAATTTCACGTCCGACTTTGGCGAGGCGACCGCTCCGATTGTCTTCAATGTGCTCGTCACGCTGTTGTAAACTTGTTCGATCGGATTGGGATGCGCGATCGATATTTTGCCAGTCGTGTCCCATCGAATTCCAATTCGCGGCTTCATTTCACCCTCGGTTGGCAGCAGCGTGGGCTTCACCGGAACGTCAAACCTCTGTCCATCTCGTTCTACGTGAAGTACAATTTGATCCTTCGGGTGTTTGCTGATGTATTCCAGCAACGCGATCGGGTTGTAGATCGGCGTCTGGTCGAATCCGCGGATGATGTCGCCCTTGCGTAGCCCAGCCGCGGCAGCAGGCGTGTTCGGCTCCACTTTGTCAACGATTGGCGTCTCCGCTGGATAGATGAGCAGCTGTCGCACGCTTTTCCTGCGCCATCCGCGTGTCTCCGCCTTATACGGTTCCACCCAGACCGTCTGCACTTTCCCGTTGCGCTCGAATTTCACGGCGATTTTGTCGCCTTCGCTTCGCACTACATCCCAGCTCACGCTGTCATTCATCCCGACAAAGCGCCTGACCGGTTTGCCATCCACGGCGAGAATTTTATCGCCCGGTTGCAGCCCGACCTTCTGCGCCGGGGAATCCGGCAAGACATAGCCAATGATCGTGGTTGAATCCGCTTCGCCTACTGGGTGGCCGACCACCCAGACAATGCCGGCAAAAAAAAGCGCGAGAAGCAGGCTGAATAACGGTCCGGCCACCGCCACGATGATTTTATCGAGCGCGGAAATTTTCGGCAGCCTCGCGCGATCGAGATCGGCCTTGCCTTCGATGATGTCCATCGGCGCGAGCTGCGGGAGCGCGACGAATCCGCCAAAGGGAAGCGAACCGAGCGAGTATTGGACGCCATTGATCGTCTTTTTCCAGAGCGGTTTGCCGAACCAGACGCCGAATTTTTCTATGTAAAGCCCTCGCCAGCGTGCTGCCAGAAAATGCCCGAGCTCATGCACGACGATGAGCAGATTAAAGAGGACGAGCACCTCGAACAGGATCAGGACGACGCGTGCGATCTGGAAAACCATCAGAAGTGTGATTAGTGAGTAGTGATTAGTTTAGTGGACGATTCGTTCAAACGTTTCAACGATTCAAGCCACTTTCAACGGGTTAACGCTTCAACGATTTCACGCAACCCTGCGCTTCACCACGCGCCCATTGATCAGCTTGCAATATCGCATCGAGATCGGGATGCGCAACGCTCGCATGCCGGTTCATCACTTCTTCGACAATCTGCCAGATGCGCGGGAAACTCACTTGTCGATCTAAGAACGCTGCGACCGCCACTTCGTTGGCTGCGTTCATAACGGCAGGTAACGTGCCGCCAGTCTCGCCCGCGCGACGCGCGAGATTCAGCGCGGGAAAAGCGTCGTAGCGAGGCGTGAAAAATTCTAACTTCGACAACTTCGAAAAATCGAGCGGTGGCAAGGTATTCGGCACGCGATAGGGCCAGGTGACCGCGTATTGAATCGGAAAGCACATATCCGAATAACTCAACTGCGCGAGCGTTGAACCGTCTGCGAATTCGACCATTGAATGCACGATGCTCTGTGGATGGATAACAACTTCAACGCGCTTCATCTCGACTCCGAAAAGCCAGTGCGCCTCGATCATCTCGAGCCCTTTGTTGAACAGCGTCGCGGAATCGATCGTGATCTTCGGTCCCATGTTCCAGGTCGGATGCTTGAGCGCCTGCTCCGGCGTGATCGAATCGAATTTATCGCTGGCCAATTCACGAAATGGTCCACCGGATGCGGTGAGAATGATGCGACGAATATCAGCGGATTGAAGTGTGGGAGAGTCGCGATCTTTCAGGGCACTAAGGCCCCTCCCACTCTCCAAACATTGAAAAATCGCGTTGTGCTCGCTGTCCACAGGCAAAACGTGCACATCGTTCTCAAGCGCTTCGCGCATCACGATTTCGCCTGCCATTACCAGAATTTCCTTGCTCGCGACCGCGAGATCTTTTCCGGCTTCAATCGCGGCCAGCGCCGGTCGTAATCCACCGGTGCCAACGATTGCGATCAGGACCATGTCGGCATCCGTCAGACAGGCAATCTCGCGCAAGCCAATCTCGCCCGAAAAAATCCGCGGCTTGTACTCGAGCGCCCGGCGCAAGATTTCGACCTTCGTCTCATCAACCAGGCAAAGCGATTCGGGCCGGACTTTGTTGGCGGCCGCAGCCAGTTTTTCGGCATTGCTGTTAGCCGCCAGGCCGACGATTTCCATTCGCTCCGGAATATCGCGTGCGACCTTCAGCGCGCTTTCGCCGATCGATCCGGTCGCGCCCAGAATAACGACACGCTTACGTTCCCCGGAATTTTCCGTTCTCATTTTTGACCGCTAATGGACACGAATCGACACGAATTCATCGAAAATGACGAAATCCAAATGACGAATGACGAATTAAATCCGAATGACGAAACCACAAGCCGCGTCGCGCGTTTTTGTCACTTGGGCTTCGATATTCCTTCGTCATTCGTCATTCATGCTTCGTCATTGCCTCGGGTGTTCATTCGTGGTACTTCGCCCATTTATCACGGCACATGAATCACCAGCCGCAGATAGAAAAACAAAAGCGGCGCGGTAAAAAGCAGACTGTCCAAAAGATCCAGCGCACCACCGATTCCCGGTAGTAGATTTCCCGAGTCCTTCACGCCAGTGCTGCGTTTGATGATGGATTCCGCCAGATCACCGATCACCGCTGCGAATCCAAGAAGCAAGCCCAGTATTGTCGCATGTGTCCAGGTAAGCGCGGACAAATGTCCCGGCATTAGCTTGAACAGCGCTAAACTGCAAAACAGCGCAAAACCCAGCGCCCCGAAAAAACCTTCCCAGGTTTTTTTGGCGCTGATGTGAGGAACCATGAGATGGCGCCCAATCGCGCTGCCGGTCAGATACGCGCCCATGTCGGCGAATTTTGTGACCGCAATCAGGTACAAGACATAGAACTGTCCTGTGAGCACGCCATTGCTCAGGGGCGGCGTCAGATAAACGATCTTCGTGGTGAAATTAAAAAGCCAGAGCACATAAAGCAGGCCAAACAACGTGTAAGCCATCGTTTGCAACGGTTCGTCGTGGCGCAGACGCGCAAACATCTGGCGCGCGAAAACCGTAAGTAAAAAAAAGAGCAGCACCGCAACTTCAAAGTCGTAGGAACGCGCCGGCCCGATCTTGGAAAAGTAATAAAAACTGCCGGCGAGCAGGACGGCGCCGCAGATCATTCCTGTGACTTTGAAATTCGGCAGACCTTTGTGATCGAGCATTCGATAAAATTCAAGGAGCCCAATCATTCCGAACGCGCTGATCAAGAGCCAAAACAAGATTTCGAACCCGGAGAATGCGATGACGAGCGCGATTGACCAAAGC
This sequence comes from Verrucomicrobiota bacterium, assembly GCA_003219435.1. Lineage (GTDB taxonomy): Bacteria > Verrucomicrobiota > Verrucomicrobiia > Chthoniobacterales > UBA10450 > Udaeobacter. The sequence goes on from QHOW01000020.1 coordinate 11,891, forward strand.
GCGATTGTGCTGATGAATCGCAAAATGAAGACAGAGCGCGGCGTCGCAGTCTCTGGTGCGGTCTGCTCAAGAGTCGCAGGCATTTAGCTGCATCATCCCAACGGAATGAATTTTGTCCACAGATTACGCGGATCTTTGCAGATTGGCTTTTGAATTCTCAGCTAAGGAAATCAGTGTGAATCTGCGAAATCTGTGGATAATTTTCCCTCGTGCAGAAGACGATGAAAGCGGTCGTGAAGGCGAAGGCCGAGCCGGGATTGTGGCTCGAAGAAGTTCCGGTTCCTGAAGTCCGCGGCGATGATGTGCTCATCCGCGTTCTTAAGACCTCCATCTGCGGGACTGATGTCCACATTTATAACTGGGACGCTTGGGCGCAGAAGACGATCCCGGTGCCGATGACAATCGGCCACGAGTTCGTCGGGGTGGTCGATGTCGTCGGTGATCATGTTAAAGGGTTCGCGCGCGGCGATCTGGTCGTCGGCGAAGGCCATATCACGTGCGGGCATTGCCGGAATTGCCTCGCCGGGCGGCGTCACCTTTGTCCGAATACACAAGGCGTCGGCGTAAATCGTCCCGGCGCATGGGCTGAGTTCGTAGCAATCCCGCAATCAAACTGCTGGCATGCCGATCCCTCGATCCCGCTCGACGTGCTTTCGTGTTTCGATCCCCTTGGCAACGCTATTCACACTGCGCTCTCGTTCGATCTGGTCGGTGAAGATGTCTTGATCACTGGCGCCGGCCCAATTGGTTGCATGGCCATTCCAATTTGTAAGCGGGCGGGTGCGCGCCACGTCGTGATTACCGATGTCAATCCTTACCGTCTCGATCTCGCGCGCAAAATGAGCGCTGATCTTGCGCTCGATGTGCGAACAGAAAAAGTCAGCGATGCGATGGAAAAATTCGGTATGAAAGAAGGCTTCGATATCGCACTCGAAATGTCCGGCAGCCCGAAAGCCTTCGCGGACATTTTGCCGAACATGTTTCATGGCGGCAAAATCGCGCTGCTCGGCATCATGCCCGGCAGCGCCGCAATTGATTGGAACCTCGTGGTATTTAATCAGCTCACGATCAAAGGCATCTACGGCCGGGAAATGTACGAAACCTGGTACAAAATGACTGCCATGATCCAATCCGGCCTAGATATCTCGCCGGTCATCACCCACCGCTTCCCTTACAAGCAATTCAAAGAAGCCATCGAACTGATGAAATCCGGCAATTCCGGCAAAATCGTTCTCGATTGGAGGTAGCGCGCGCGTCTCGCGTGCTGGCGAGCGTGTCCTCGCGATCGCGAACTTCTGGAACACAGATTTCTAGTTTTTAATCCGTGCGGCCAGCGGAGTTGAGTCGCGCCGATGTAGGGGCGTTCTGATGGACCTTGTTATCGCAGTGCTGCCGCCTCTTTATGGCGGCCTTCCAGCTCGAACACCATCCGTTTAATGTGCTTGTAATTCTGGTGCGATTGCAGGAACTGCAAGCTTTCCTGCGGATCGCCCCATTGCAGGATTTGGATGGTCTCCTCTCGCGCGCCCCATGAATTCATTTGGCGCTGGTTCGGCATGTAGAGATCGATCGTGTTGCGTCCGGAAAGCGCCCAGCCGTAATCCTCCACGCGATACGTTTGTCCCGTGGAAAGCAAACGGAAGACTGTGCCTGCGGGCCAGCGCGACCAATCCGCCGCCGCGCTTCCGGGAACCGATTGCTCTGGACGCGACGATGCCGATCTTCCTTTGCTGGTCCTAGCGGTCCTCGTTGTTCGCTTCTTCGAGAATGGTTGGAGCTGCGGCGAATAGGAAGCCCGCCGCACTTCTGTCTCAGCGGTCTCATCTACGGGAATAGCGCGCGGAACTTCATATGCCGGGATCGCACGCGGGACAGCTTCGGCCCGGTGAATCGGCGGACCGGCGGCGTGCAATTCTCCGCCGAGCGCGTTGTGATTGCTATATTCGCGATGGTCGGATTCGGTGTGCGTGTATGCTGTGGTCTTCACATTTTGAAAATCCGTTTTGGCCAGTGGCCGCTCATATGGCGGCAGCGCGCGCTCGGTGGTCCCGCAGGCACTCAGCAAGACAATTGCGATGAATGCCGCTAGGACGGCTAAGGCAAGGTTACGACGCTCAGCGTAGGTCAAGGCAAACCACCTTGCGCGAGTTATTAACAGTTATTCACAATCTTAGCAAGCCCGTTTTTCGGGGATCTTTTGGCCACGGATTTACACGGATCAGAACACAAATAGAAAAACAAGGAACGCTGTCGCGCCTTATCTGTGAAAATCCGTGTTCATCTGTGGCTAATTTGAATCTTTCCCTCCCGGATCGCTTTTCCTATCCACGATATTCGCTTATTCTCGGCTCACTTATGATCGCCGAATTCGAAAATCAGATTTCCCAGACCCTCGAAGACATTAAATCGCAAGGTCTCTTCAAAACCGAGCGCATCATCACGAGCCCGCAGGACGCGCACATCGCGATCACCGGAGGCAAACGCGTGCTCAACATGTGCGCGAACAATTATCTCGGTCTCGCCGACCACCCTGCGCTCATCGCTGCGGCAAAAGAAGCGCTCGACACGCATGGCTTCGGCATGGCAAGCGTGCGCTTTATTTGTGGCACGCAGGATATCCACAAGGAGCTCGAAGCCGCACTCACGAAATTCCTGGGTACTGAAGAGACGATTCTTTATCCCTCCTGTTTCGACGCCAATGGCGGTCTGTTCGAAACGCTGCTTACCGACAAGGACGCGGTGATCAGCGATGAGCTCAATCACGCCAGCATCATCGACGGCATCCGCCTGTGCAAAGCGCAACGCTTTCGTTACAAGCACAACGACACGGCCGATCTCGAAGCGCAGCTGTGCGCGGCCAAAGACGCGCGCTTTCGATTGATCGCGACCGACGGCTGTTTCTCGATGGACGGCACAATCGCGAACTTGGGAGAGATTGTTGATCTAGCCGAAAAATACAACGCGCTCACGATGATCGACGACGCCCATGCCACGGGCTTCTTAGGCAAAACGGGGCGCGGCACGCATGAATATCGGGGCGTGATGGGCAGGATCGACATCATAACGGGCACACTCGGCAAGGCACTCGGAGGTGCGAGCGGCGGGTTCACCAGTGGGCGCAAGGAAATCGTCGACCTTCTCCGCCAACGCTCACGTCCCTATTTGTTTTCTAATACAATCGCGCCACCCGTGGTCGCAGCATCGTTAAAGGCGCTTGAATTGCTCAGCACATCCACGGAACTGCGCGACAAACTTGAAGAGAACACAAAATATTTTCGCGCCGCGCTCACCGAAAGTGGTCTCACCATCAAGCCCGGAGTGCATCCGATCGTCCCCATCATGATTGGCGATGCGGCCAAATCGCAAAGGTTTGCTGCGCGCATGCTCGAGAAGGGCGTTTACGTCATCGGTTTCTTTTACCCCGTTGTGCCACACGGCACGGCCCGTGTCCGCACCCAAGTTTCCGCTGCGCATTCTCACGACGATTTGGAATTCGCCGTGAACGCCTTCGCAGAAGTAAACGAAGAACTGAAGAACAGTTAAAAAAGCTACAACGTTACAAGTTACAACGGCATCGCCGTTCCCCGCGCTGTAACATTCTAACCTTTGTAACCATTTTAACTTTTTTAACCCTTCTAGCCCATGCTTTACATGGTGATCGAGCGATTCAAAGAAGGGGCTGCGCCGGAGATTTATCGGCGTTTTCGCGAGAAAGGGCGGATAATGCCCGAAGGACTGGATTACGTTTCCAGTTGGACCGATCTCGACTTTAAAATTTGTTATCAGCTCATGAGAACTGAGGATTTCACACTTTTCGACAAATGGATCGACAGTTGGCGAGACTTAATGGAGTTCGAAATCGTCCCGGTGCGCACCTCCGCCGAGGCTGTCGATCTAATGTTAGGGAGAACCTGATCAACAGTAAGAGATTTCTCGACTTCGCTCGAAGTGAGAGATTGTAACAGCGGTCGCTAACCGCGATCTGCTTACAACGTCCCAGGCAGAAGGGTCCATTATCAGCGCAATCCGCGGTTCACGGCCGGGGCAATTTTTACGAACGCACGTTTTTTCCGCTTCCGTCAAAAGTAGTATTGACACCGCCGGGGCGGCTGGCAGACTGCGGAATCTTTTCGAGAACTTCCCTTCGCAACCCCCTAGAACATCAATGAACCTCAGAACCAGTTTCCCCAAATTACGAAAACCCACATGCATAAAACGATTCAGCTCCCGAACACAGCAGCCGTAAAAAATTCGATCAGGCGCTCCCCCTGGCGGAACGCTTTCCCACTCATCGCGCTCGCAGCATCAGCGGCGTTGGCTCCTGTGGGTCTTCGTGCGGCGCCAGGTGACATATTCGTTTCCGTTAATGGCAATACCCAAGACGGTGGCGGTTTTGTTTATAAGTATACTCCGATCGGGGTACAAAGCACCTTTGCTTCTGGGCTTTCCCGGCCTCGCGGGGTGGCCTTTGACAGCATCGGCAATCTGTTTGTCGCAAACACCACGTTCGATGGCACGACGTATCAGGCAACGATTGTGAAAATTACGCCGAGGGGCGTGCAGAGCACTTTCGCTACCCTCAGGAGTAACTTCTGGGCGGAAGGCTTGGCATTTGATAGCTCAGGCAGCCTGTTTGTCGCCGCCGGGGACACCAACGACCCAAACCTGGGAAGCACCATTTTCAAGTTCACGCCCGACGGCACCCAAAGTACATTCGGATCGGTTCCCAGCGTAATTATCGGTCTGGCATTCGATAGCGCAGGGAATCTCTGCGTACCTGACTTTTGGGGGGTGTCTTCCAAGCCATCTGGAAGTTTACGCCCGACGGCACAAAAAGCGTATTCGTTGGTCCATGTGCTTTCTGTGCTTTGCCCCCGGCCTCAGGACCCGACGGGCTGGCTTCTGATCGCTTCGGCAATCTTTTCGTGTCAACACACAGCTCCCCTCCCGTACTCAACGGCGACGCAATCCTCAAATTTACTCCGGAAGGAGTAGGAAGCACGTTTGCCACAGGGCTGAACTACCCTCGTGGATTGGCTTTTGACAGGAGCGGTAATCTCTTTGTCGCCGAGATAAGACAGGACGGGCCGGGCGATATCTTAAAATTTACACCGGACGGTAACATGACGGTTTTTGCCTCCGGGATTGGTCCAGAGGCAATGGCGGTCCGGAGTTCCTCGCCATCCAGCCTCGTCGAACTCTAACGCCCACATCCATCACCTCACCCACGGCCAATGCCGCTGCGCTAAGTCAAAGCGCGCCCACAGGAGAAGTAAACCGAGGCTCTAGAACAGGGGCTTCAAAAAAGTCAGCGCTCAGCTTGAGGTGAGGAAACCGCGCCGCGAGTCGTAAACGATCCGTAAGCTATTCGCTGCGTCGCAGCTTGCGTGTGTTTTTGCCTAAGCGTTCGGAATGCGCACGCGTCCCTCGCGTCGCTTTTCGAGAGCAGCCCCTCGATTATTGAGGGCACATAACATGCAACAGACTTTGAAAGCGACGCGAAGACGCCTCGCACTCCCAAAGCACTTTGTGCGAGATCGGGCGACCTCACTAAAACAGATTCACAGAAAGAAGACGGGTTACAATGCTACAAACGGTGACCGCGTATCCGTCTTATCCTCTAACTTCTGCGACTTTCGCGAATAAAGTGGCGTGCGGCGGTGTGTGGAGCAGATTATGGGATGCACAGGATTGCCGCCAGTAGTGTGGATTGGAAAGCCATTCGTGCCGATTTCCCGATTCTGCGCGAGCAGGCGCACGGGCATCCTCTGATTTATTTCGACAGCGCGGCGACTTCGCAGAAACCGCGCATCGTGATCGAGGCGCTTCGGAATTTTTATGAGCACGAGAATGCCAATGTCCATCGCGGTTTGCACACACTGAGCTCGCGCGCGACGGAAGCTTACGAAAAATCGCGCAAGCGGGTCGCCGAATACATTGGTGCTGCAAGCGCTGACGAGATCGTGTTCACGCGCGGAACAACCGAAAGTATAAACCTCGTGGCCCAGGCGTGGGGCGGAAAATTTATTCGTGAAGGAGATGTGATCCTCCTGACGGAAATGGAGCATCACAGTAACCTTGTTCCCTGGCAGTTGTTAGCGGAACGGACCGGGGCACGGCTGCGTTTCGTGCCGGTGCGAGACAATGGCACTCTCGATCTCGATCAGCTTCCTTCGTTACTCAAGTCCGATGTGAAACTGTTTGCCTTCACGCATATCTCAAACTCACTTGGCACAATTAATCCAGTGGCCCAACTCTGCGAGAAGGCGCACGCCGTCGGGGCGCTCAGTTTGGTGGATGCCGCGCAGAGCGCCGGTCATTTGCCAATGGATGTGCGAGTGCTGGGCTGCGATTTCCTGGCGTTTTCCGGACACAAAATGTGTGGACCGACTGGGATCGGCGTGCTCTACGGACGGGCCGATATTCTCGATTCAATGCCGCCATACCATGGCGGCGGTGAGATGATCGTGAGCGTCGCGCTTGAAAAAAGCGCGTTTAAGAAAGCGCCTCACCGGTTCGAAGCTGGCACACCGAGTATCGCGGGCGCGATCGGGCTCGCGGCCGCGATTGATTACATCGAGCAGATCGGGCGGGCGGCGATTTTCGAACACGATTCGCAGCTTGCGCGTTATGCAGCCGACCGCCTCACGGAATTGGCGGGCACCCGTGTGTTTGGTCCAAAGGAAGAGCGCGGCGCGCTCGTAGGATTTGTAATGGACGCAGCGCATCCGCACGATCTGACCACGTTTGCGGATCAGTACGGGCTGGCGATGCGCGGCGGCCATCATTGCAACCAGCCCCTGATGCGGCGTTTCGGAGTGTCTGGCACGACTCGGGCAAGTTTCTATTTTTACAACACAGTAGAGGAGATCGATCGAATGATTGAAATTCTTCACGCTGCCGTCCGTTTCTTTTCATGACGACCGAAATCGAAGAGCTTTACCAGGAAGTCATTCTCGATCATTCGCGCAGGCCTCGGAATTTTGGAGAGCTGGCCGATGCTGCGGTCCGAGTGCATGGTGATAATCCGGCCTGCGGGGATGAGATTCATCTGGACGTAAAGTTCGATACCAGCGGGGCCTTGGAGGATATCAAATTCACTGGGCATGGCTGCGCGATCAGCCAGGCGTCGGCGTCATTGATGACGATGAAGTTGAAGGGGAAAAGTCGGGCGGAAGTAGTGGAAATGCTGTGTGCATTTCACGACCTCGTGACGGAGGAAACCAGCGAAGCGCCAAAGACATTGGGTGATCTTCGCGTGATGAAAGGCGTGCGAAAATTTCCGCAACGGGTGAAGTGCGCGATGCTCGCCTGGCGCGCAGTCGAGCAGGCGTTGGAGCAGGGTGCCGGCGAAGCGACTGTTTCAACCGAACCGGCGTAATCGCGCGTGCGCTAGCCTTCGTGCAGCGCGATACTCGCGCCGACCCACGTCTTTTCGACGTTGAAATCGACGCCAATCATTTTGCCCTGGCTCATCCGGACAAGATTATTCACCAGGGTGGGATCGCGGTCATCGTCGGGCCAGACAAACATCATCCGGATTTCAGCCTTCGATTTCTGACCATCAACCGTCGGCACGAAGGCGGCGTAATCGACTCTTCTCTGCAAAATCCATTCGTACGGATTTTTGAGCGCAGAGATTTTCTCCCGCGTCGGTTCCATGTCCACACCGTGTCCGGCGAATGAATAAAGTGGTTTCAAAACGTAGTTGTCGATCTTCTCGTCGCCGGGCATGCCCGCCGCAGCCTCTCGACGCACCGTAGCTTTACGCGAAGGCTGGTTGGCGAAGGCGGGAAATTCATCAGCGAAGAACGTCCGCGATGTGTGCTCGGTCTTAAGAAACGGCAGGGAATGTTTGCTGATACGGAAATACCAGTTCGGATGGCCGACCCATGTAACATCGAGATCCTCCTGAAACCGAAAGGGCAGATTCAGATCGGGCCTGCGGATTAGTTCGTCGAATATTACCCGATTATAAATCCGCTCGATCCGCACTTCGCGGCCATCGCGATCATAAAATAATTGGCGACCGCGCTTTTTGACCTTCGTCACGCAAACGGGGCGGATGCCAAGTAATCTTTCCGTAGCCGCGAAATCGACCCGGGTCTTTTGTTTTTCCGGCTCGATCTCCAGCAGGACCACGTTCTCCGGAGCCGAATCAGCGATGATCGTGCGCCGCAGGAGATCGAGATACGCCTCGTCTTTGATTCCGCCAAATGATGAAGTCCAATTGCGGAGAATCGCCGGATACGCCTTGCGCATGCAATGCAGCAGCAGCAATTGAAAACCAAACAAGCTCGGGAACGCTTGCAGTTCAATCAGTCGCGGGACGCGGCGATCGCCTTCCGTACAAACTGCGAAATCGACTACGAGGAAATTCGGATGCCCCGATTCATTCGGAACTTCCAAACCCTCGGGAATCGCGTTCTCCGCGTGTCGTACGAATTCTGGCGTGCGGGTAAGATCGACAATCTCACGCGCAGCACGCGTGACTTCATC